>CAMPHB010000108.1 GCA_946885755.1 uncultured Methylophaga sp.
GTGTTTCAGCAGGGTGCCGGTGACTGTCTCGGGCAGCATTTTCGCTGCTGCGCTGCTCGCTGTTAATAATGTTTTGCAGCGTCTCATCAGCCCAAACGTTTGCCGTTAAACCGAATAACAAACTGCTACTGAGCAACAATGTTTGCAGCGCTTTTAACATGATGATTTCCCTTATCAGTTCTAATCTCAATTTCCGACCATGAATTTAGCGGATAGTTTTGGACTTTGGATTTGTCTTCCTGCAGCAGAGCAGGTAGCTTTATTAAAAGATTTTCAGCGTAACAATTTGCCGGTCCGGCGACCATGACTGGAGAATCAAACAGCAACATGAATGACACACAAGCACCATTACATATTGCGCTCATCAGTGTGCATGGACTGATTCGTGGTGAGGACCTCGAACTGGGGCGCGATGCCGATACCGGGGGGCAGACTTTGTATGTGCTGGAGCTGGCGCAGGCGCTTTCTGAGCAGCCGCAGGTTGCCAAAGTCGAATTGATTACCCGCCGTATTGAAGACAGTGCGGTATCTGATGATTACGCCGCTGCAGAAGAAACCATCAACGATAAATTCAGTATTGTCCGTATCGACGCCGGTCCTGCAGGTTATCTGCCCAAAGAACAGCTCTGGGATCATCTTGATAGTTTTGCCGATAATCTGGTCAGTTATTTTCGCCGGCAAAGCCGTTTACCCACTTTGCTGCATAGCCATTATGCTGATGCCGGCCTGGTTGGTGCCCATGTTGCCAATCAGTTGGGGATTGCGCTGATTCATACCGGGCATTCTCTGGGCCGGGTCAAACGCCGCAGGCTGCTGGCCAGTGGCGTTGATACCACACAGCTGGAGTTGCTCTACAACATGAGCCGGCGTATTGAGGCTGAAGAAATCACGCTGGCCACTGCCGAACAGGTGATCACCAGCACCTATCAGGAAATCGAAGAGCAGTACGAGTTATACGATCATTATCAGCCGGAAAAAATGCGGGTTATTCCACCCGGTACCAATGTCCAGCAATTTATCCCGCCGCGCGGTGATGAGCAGCACACCGAGCTTTATGAAACCTTAACCCGCAGCCTGACCGATCCCGATAAACCTCTGATTCTGGCGTTGTCGCGTCCCGATAAACGCAAAAATATTGTTGCGCTGATGACCGCTTATGGTGAAAACAAACAGCTGCAACAATTGGCCAATCTGCTGATTATTGCTGGCAACCGTGACGATATTGAAGATCTTGAAAGCGGTGCCCGTGAAGTGTTTCAGGAATTGCTGATCGCCATGGATCGCTTTGATTTATATGGCAAAGTGGCGATGCCCAAACATCATCGGCGGGATCAGGTTGCACAGATTTACCGGATCGCCGCGGCCAGTGGCGGTGTGTTTGTCAATCCGGCGCTGACTGAACCGTTTGGTCTGACCTTAATCGAGGCTGCTGCCAGTGGTCTGCCGATTGTCGCCACTGAAGATGGCGGGCCGCGCGATATTATGACGAATTGTCAGAATGGCGAACTGATTGATCCCCTGGAAACCAGCACTATCAGCGCTGCCATTCTGAAATTGCTGGAAGATAAATCCCATTGGCAACAATGCCAGAAAAATGGACTGGAAGGCGTCCATGCTCATTATTCATGGCAGGCGCATGCGCAGCGTTATCTGGAATTAATTCAGCCGATTGCCAAATCCAATGCCGATTTGCCACAGCCGGTGGTTATCCGCAGTCCGTCTCGGGTGGAGCGGGCGCTGGTTAGTGATCTCGATTTAAACCTGCTTGGCGATGAAAACTCGCTTAAAGACCTGCTAATCCTGATGCGTCAGCATCGCAAAACCACCAAGTTTGTTATCGCCACCGGCCGTCGGCTGGATCAGGCGCTGAAGCTGATGAAAAAGCATGGTATTCCCGAGCCTGATATTTTGATCACGAGCTCCGGCAGTGAAATTTACTATGCACCGAAACTGACGCCTGATACCGCCTGGGCCAAACATATTGATCATTTATGGCAGCCGCATAAAGTGCGTGATTTGCTGGATGACTTACCGGGTTTAAGTCGTCAGCCAAAAGAAGAACAAAGCCAGTTTAAACTCAGTTATTACATCGATCCGCAGCAAACCGATCTTGATGATATTAAACGGCTGCTGCACCGTGAGGAGCAATCAGTGCATGCCCAGCTGGCGTTTGGCCAGTTTCTGGATATTTTGCCGCTGCGGGCTTCTAAAGGCATGGCGCTGCGTTATGTTGCCGATCGCTGGCAATTGCCGCTGGAGCGGATCTTTGTCGCCGGTGGCAGTGGCGCTGATGAAGATATGATGCGTGGTAATACACTGGCTGCTGTGGTGGCTAACCGGCATCATGAAGAGCTGTCACAGCTGGAAGACACCTCACATATTTACTTTGCCAAAGCCGCGTTTGCTGCCGGTATTCTGGAAGCGCTGGACTTTTATCACTTTTTTGACAAAAACTCTCAGGACAACAACGACGCATGAGCGAACGTTTATTGTTATGTACGGATATGGATCGTACCGTGATCCCCAATGGCATGCAGCCGGAACATCCTCAGGCACGACGCCGTTTCCGGGCATTTTGTGCACAGGATAATGTGGTGCTGGTCTATGTTACCGGCCGGCACCGGCAGCTGGTAGAAAAAGCCATTCGCAGTTACCAGTTGCCACAACCGGACTATGTGATTTCCGATGTCGGTACCAAGATTTATAAACAGAATCAGGGTTGGCAGGAACTGGCCAGTTGGAAAAGCGAAATTGACAAAGACTGGCAGGGCCGTAGTCATCAGGATTTAAAGCAGATCCTCAAAGGCATCAAAGGTCTGAAACTGCAGGAATTAAGCAAACAAAACACCCATAAATTGAGCTATTACCTGCCGTTATATCAGGATAAAACCCCGGTCATCAATGAAATGCAGCAACGGCTGCAAAACGAGGGTATTAATGCCTCGGTAATGTGGAGCATTGATGAGTTGACCAATATTGGTCTGATTGATGTGTTACCTAAACATGCGACCAAACTGCATGCCATCCAATTTTTGCAAAACCAGCTCGGTTATCAGCATGATGAAGTGATTTTTGCCGGCGACAGCGGTAACGATATGCCGGTTTTAGCCAGTAATGTGCAATCAATTCTGGTCAACAATGCCAGTGCCGAAATCAAATCGCTGGCCTATCAGCTGGCCAGTGACAGCGATCAGTTAAATCAACTGTTTATTGCCCGTGATGACGGGCCACTGGGCATGAATGGCAACTACAGCGCCGGTGTCTTGCAGGGGGTTTGGCATTTTGCGCCGGCCTTTCGTGAGGCGCTGCAAACGGAGACTTTTTATGACTGAGTCAGCCAGACTGGCGGTATTTGGTGAAGCCTTGTTTGATTGTTTTGCTGAGCAGCAAAAACTCGGCGGTGCGCCGTTTAATGTCGCCTGGCATTTGCAAGCGTTTGGGGATGCGCCATTATTTATCTCACGGATCGGTGACGACGATTTGGGCCGGCAAATCAGTTCAGCTATGCAAAATTGGGGCATGACGCTAAGCGGGCTGCAGACGGACCCGGCGCGGCCAACCGGCACTGTTAACGTGACTTTAAAAGGCAGTGAGCCGGATTATCAAATCAGTGATAACGTTGCCTACGACTTTATTGATAAAGCAGCGCTGCCGGCTTTGCGTAATGATGCCATTGTCTATCATGGCAGTTTAGCGCTGCGTCACCGGCAAAATCGTGAGGTACTGGCATATTTGACGCGTAATCCCTCAGTCTCGGTATTTGTGGATGTGAATTTGCGCAAGCCGTGGTGGGATAAGGAAACGCTTTTCAGCTGGCTGGAGCGGGCCCGTTGGGTCAAGTTGAATGCCGATGAGTTGGCTGAAATTGGTTTTAATTCAGCCGATCTGCAACAAGACATGATCCGTATGCAAAGCCATTTTCAGCTGGAACAACTGATTATCACCCGTGGCGAACAAGGCGCGATAGTTCGCTGTAACGACGGTGAGTTATTTGAATTCCCGCCCGCTAAAGCTGAGCAGGTTAAAGATTGTGTCGGCGCCGGCGATGCGTTTTCGGCGATGTATCTGCATGGCTTATTACAAGGCTGGCCGGTGACGCAGAGTTTGCCCAAAGCGCAGGCTTTTGCCGCTGCCGTCGTTGGTTTGCAGGGCGCTTTTACCGATGATGCCGCGTTTTATCAGCCATTTACAGGATAATGCTCTGACTGCTTATGTATGAACAACAATCGCACTCTTTATTAAACGCTATTTTGAATCAGATCGAGCCGGAGTTTGCCCGGGTCGATTTACGCTATTTTTACACCCGTCTCGGCGCCAATTTCTACGCCATTCATTCGCTGTTTGAAAAGCTCTACGGTAAGCGCCCGGATTTTGCCGAACAGGCGCAGCGCCTGGTCGAAACCATGGCCCGGCAATACATTAACCGGCCGGAAAAACTACGTCAGCTGGATATTGAACGCGAGCAGGATTTTAACTGGTTTCTCAGTCAGAAATGGGTGGGCATGGCCTTGTATGCCAATGGGTTTGCCAAAGATCTGAACGGCATGCGTGAGCATCTGCATTATTTTCAGGATCTCGGCGTTAATCTGCTGCATGTGATGCCGATCATGCGTTGCCCTGAAGGCAAGAGTGATGGCGGTTATGCGGTCAGCGATTTCCGGCAGATCGACCCACGGGTGGGCAATCTTGATGATTTACGCGAACTGGCCGACGATATGCGCCAGCGGGATATGTTGCTGGTGCTGGATGTAGTGCTCAATCACACCTCGGATCAGCACGAGTGGGCCGAAAAAGCCAAAGCCGGTTATGCACCGTACCCCGATTATTATTACACCTTCGAAAACCGGCATGTGCCGGATATGTTTGAACAAAGTATGCCGGAGGTATTTCCGGAAACCGCACCGGGTAACTTCACCTGGAATGAGCAAATGCAACGCTGGGTGATGACAGTATTTAATGATTACCAGTGGGATCTGAATTATTCCAATCCGGCGGTATTTATCGAAATGCTCGACGTGATTCTGTTCTGGGCCAATCAAGGGACGGACATTCTGCGCCTTGATGCGGTGGCATTTTTATGGAAAAAAATCGGCAGTGCCTGTCAGAATGAACGGGAAGCGCATCTGATTCTGCAACTGCTTAAAGATTGCTGTCAGGTCACTGCGCCGGGTGTGCTGTTTATCGCTGAGGCTATTGTCGCGCCGGTTGAAGTCATTAAATATTTCGGTGAAGATGCGGTTATCGCCAAAGAATGTGAAATCGCCTACAACGCCACCTTTATGGCACTGATGTGGGATGCTGTCGCCACCAAAAATGCCCGGTTATTGAAGCAGGGTATTCAAAGCCTGCCAGTCAAACTCGATGGCGCTACCTGGCTTAACTATATCCGTTGTCATGACGATATTGGTCTGGGGTTTGATGATCG
>CAMPHB010000109.1 GCA_946885755.1 uncultured Methylophaga sp.
GCGCCTGACCTTCTTCTGACAGCTTGATAGCAAACTTGGCAATTTTCTTTGCTTCATCGCCAACACGCTCCAGATCCGCCACCATCTTGATCACCGAAATCACCAGTCGCAAATCACGGGCGGTGGGCTGCCGGCGGGCAAGGATCAGCGTGGCTTCCTCATCCAGGACAACCTCCATCTGATCCACTTTTTTGTCAGTCACACGGACTTCATCAGCAAGATGGCTGTCGTTTTCCACCAAAGCGGTAATGGCCAGATTCAGCTGCGATTCCACCAAACCACCCATTTTCAAAAACTCGGTTTTAAGGGCCATCAACTCGTCATTGAACTTGTGCGAGATATGATCGCCGTATACATCATCCTTTTTGTCGGACATAACTATGCGCTCCAATGTGCCGTTATAAGCAAATTAACCAAACCGTCCGGTGATATAAGACTCGGTAAGATCATGTTCGGGCGAGGTAAACACTTTCGTAGTGTCATTCACTTCTACCAGACTACCCATATGAAAATACGCGGTGCGATTGGACACCCGGGCCGCCTGCTGCATCGAATGCGTGACAATCACTATGGTGTAACTCTCCGACATTTCAGCGATCAGTTCTTCTACCTTGGCGGTGGCAATCGGATCCAGCGCCGAGCAGGGTTCATCCATCAGGATGACTTCCGGGCTGACGGCAATGGCCCTGGCGATACACAGACGCTGCTGCTGGCCGCCCGACATACCGGTGGCCATCGAATGCAGCCGATCTTTGACCTCATTCCAGAGACCGGCTTTGCGCAGACTGTCTTCAACAATGTCATCCAGATCGGCTTTACGATTGGCGAGGCCGTGAATCCGCGGCCCGTAAGCGACATTGTCATAAATTGATTTGGGAAACGGGTTCGGCTTCTGAAACACCATGCCCACCCGCGCGCGCAGCTCCACCACATCTTTTTTGGAATGATAAATGTCTTCATCATCCAGCAGAATCTGGCCTTCAACCCGGCAAATATCAATACTGTCGTTCATCCGGTTAAGGCAGCGCAGAAAGGTCGATTTACCGCAACCGGAGGGTCCGATAAACGAAATCACCTGATTACGGCCGATATCCAGGCTGACATCTTTAATCGCCCGATCTTCGCCGTAAAACACTTCAACATTTCGCAGCCGGAATTTGGCGTTATCAATATAGGGTTTACCGACCGTTTTGCCTTCCTGGACTGGCGCCGATTGCGCATTGGCATGACTGACCGGCTCTTTAGGGATGATAAGGGACTTTTCATCACCGCCGGCCGCAGCCTCAGTGGCAATTGTTTCATTAACATTCATCGTATTCATTCTCCTTTACCACCGACGCTCAAGGCGTTTACGAAGCCAGATGGCCAGTGCATTCATACCCAACAGGAAAGTCAGCAAAACGATAATGGCCGCTGACGCACGTTCAATAAAGGCAAGCTCCGGACTGCCTGCCCACAGGAACACCTGCACCGGCAAGACGGTGGCAGCATCGAGGAAACCCTCAGGAATTTCCACAATAAAGGCCACCATACCAATCAATAACAATGGCGCTGTTTCACCCAGTGCCTGCGCCATGCCGATAATAGAGCCGGTTAACATGCCCGGCATCGCCAGTGGCAAGACGTGATGTAACACCACCTGCATTTTTGAAGCGCCAATCCCCTCGGCGGCTTCACGTACCGATGGCGGCACACTCTTGATAGCTGCGCGGCTGGAAATAATAATCGTCGGCAAAGTCATCAAGGTCAGCACCAGACCACCAACAAACGGCACCGATCGCGGCATGCCAAACAAATTGATAAACACCGCCAGACCCAGCAGACCGAAGATAATCGACGGCACCGCGGCAAGGTTATTGATATTCACCTCAATAAAATCCGTCAGCCGGTTTTTAGGGGCAAATTCCTCAAGATAAATTGCCGCCGCCACACCAATCGGGAACGACAGTACCAGCGTCACAAACATCACCAGTAATGAGCCGACCACTGCGCCCAGCACACCGGCTCTGGCCGGATCACGTGAGTCGCCGCTGCTGAAAAACACGTCGTTAAAGGCGGTGTCTATCACGCCTCTTTGTTTTAACTCATCAACCCATGCCTGCTGTTGCTCAGACAATTTAATAGAGTAAGCCTTGTCACTCTCATGTTTGACATAGACATCTACGTCACTGTGGGCAAGGAAGGTAATGGTCTGCGTGGTGCCCATCCAGTCAGGATTGGCTACCAGCGCATCACGCAGTTCAATAGACGCGTAGGGATTAATCAGGCCGCGCAACGCATCGCGATCATCCTCGGTGGCATCCGGCAGGGTTTTCGACAAACTGACGATTAACGGCTCGACAAAATCCGCCATACGGACTTCATCCGCATTGGTCGGGTCTTCCAGAAACATTGCCGCTGAGTCCATCTCGACATCCAGCGTAATGGTGGTCTTTAAAAACCCGGTGTGACCTTTGCCGATAATATCCGCAAACAACACCACCAGTGCGGCCAGGGCAATCGCAATCGCCAGGATGCCGTAAGCCCGAAAGCGGCGTTCTTTGCGATAACGTCTTTTCAATGAGCGGCGGACAATTTCCGCCTGTGTAGTGCGATCAGTCATATTGTTCTCTGTATTTACGAACGATCTTCAGGGCAATCACGTTAAGCAGTAAGGTGACAATAAACAACATCGCACCCAGGGCAAACGCGGCAAGTGTTTTGGGACTGTCAAACTCCTGATCACCAACTAACAGGGTGACAATCTGCACGGTCACGGTGGTGACCGATTCCAACGGATTCGCGGTCAGATTGGCAGCAAGCCCTGCCGCCATCACCACAATCATGGTTTCACCAATCGCCCGTGACGCCGCCAGCAAAATACCACCCATAATGCCGGGCAACGCTGCCGGGAAAATCACTTTTTTCATGGTTTCTGACTGGGTGGCCCCTAATGCCAGCGAACCGTCCCGCAGGCTTTGTGGCACAGCATTAATCACGTCATCAGAGAGCGACGAGACAAACGGAATGATCATGATCCCCATGACTAGTCCCGCTGCCAGCGCACTTTGTGAAGAAGCCCCAAAACCCAGTACTTCGGCAAAATCAGCGATAAAAGGCGCAACTGTCAACGCCGCAAAAAACCCGTAAACAACCGTCGGCACACCGGCCAGCAATTCCAAAAGCGGCTTCACCACGCTGCGCACATGCTTGTTGGCATATTCCGATAGATAAATCGCCGAAAACAAACCCACCGGCACCGCCACCAGCAAGGCAATGGCTGAAATCAGCAAGGTACCGGTAAACAGTGGAATCATGCCGAAAGCACCGCTTGAAGCCACCTGATCTGCTCTGAGCGCGACCTGTGGACTCCAACTGGTGCCAAAAAAGAATTCCGTAAAAGGCACCATGCCGAAAAAGCGGATGGTTTCAAACGCCACCGAAAAAATGATGCCAACGGTGGTTAAAATCGCCAGGCCGGCACAGGCAAACAAGATCCAGCGCAGCGTTTTTTCGACCTGCTCTCTGGCATTGAGCTTCGGCTGTATCCGATACCAGCCAACAAAACCGGCAAGTGCCGCAATTGATAACACCAGCAGTGTCATATAGTTGTCACTGTTATCACTGAGCACTTTAAGCCGGTCGGCAGCTTCTAACAGCGGCGCATCTGCCGCCCCGGCGGATAGCGCGCCACTGGCCAGATTACTGATTTTTGACATCATCAGGCTGGCTTCACCAACCGATTTTGGAATCAACTCCGCCGGCAATGAGCCCAACACCAGCATCTGAATGATCTGACTTTCAAACGACACCCACAGTGCCAGAATAATCAGTGCCGGAATGCCACACCACATCGCCGCACGCACGCCATAATAGCCGGGCAGCGATTTAAGATGACGAATACCGCCTAATGGCGCGGCGAGTTCCTTTGACCGTAAATAACCCAGCGAATAAGCCACAATAATGAGCAGCAGGGTTATAAAAAACAGATTCGAGGATTGCATGTTATTTCCTGAATGCGACTAGGGAATCGTGAAAATATTACGCTAGCGAACAACCATTTTCACTTTACTGCATAAAATGAAAAAGGATGCGACCCTCAAATAAGCGGATCGCATCCCTTTCAAATCAGCTTTTTTCTAACTATTTGAGGTCATCTACAGTCAGGTTAGGCATCTCTTCCAACTTTTTCTGCAACGCCATCAGGCTGTCACGAGTCGGCACAATCAGGCCAACATCTTTCAGGTAACCGTTAGGACCCATCGCTGCAGGACTGACAAACTCAGCAGCATATTCGGCAATGCCCGGTACCACACCAATATGGGCTTTCTTAACATAAAAGAATAAAGAACGGGCAACCGGATATTTGTCCTGCGCAATCAACTCTGCATCTGGCTCAACACCATTTAACTTAGCTGCTTGCAGACGGTCAGCGTTTTCTTCCAAAAAGCTGTAACCGAAGACACCGAACATATCCTTATCACCGACCAGCTTCTGAACGATCAGATTGTCATTTTCACCGGCTTCGATAAACGCACCATCTTCACGAATACTTTCGCAGATAGCAGCATGCTCTTCTTCACTCAGCGCTGCCGCTTCTGGCAATGTGTCACAACCACCAGCCAGCGCCAGTTCGTTGAATGAGTCACGGGTACCAGATGTTGGTGGCGGGCCCATTACTTTGATTGGTTTGTTTGGCAGGCTGGCGTCAACATCACTCCAGGTTTTGTTGGGGTTTATCACCCATTCGCCATCAACCGGCACTTTTTCACCCAATGCCAGGAATAATTGCTGCAGCGTCAGATCCATTGGCTCAGCTTCTTTTGAGCTGGCAATGACGATACCGTCAGAACCAATGCGGAATTCGGTAATTTCTTCAACACCGTTGCTTTTGCAAAGCTCAATTTCAGAGGCTTTGATACGACGTGAAGCGTTGGTGATATCAGGGTGATTGGTACCGATACCTTGACAGAAAATTTTCAGACCACCACCTGAACCGGTAGATTCCAGTTTTGGCGTTGGGAAATCGCCTTGGGCGCCAAAACGCTCAGCGACAACGGTCGCGAACGGATATACAGTAGAAGAGCCAACGATATTAATAGTATCGCGGGCCATCGCCGGTGCAGAAATAGCTGCAAGGCTACCTGCAAGGGCAATCGATGTGAGGGCTGTTTTCAGTTTAATCACCTTGGTACTCCTTCATTCGCATGGGTTGCATTAACAAATTAATGTGCTGATAGTCTTGTTGGTTCAGCCCCTTGGCAGGACAGTTTTTGACTTTCAGACGAACCGGCACGGGTAAGCCGATGTGTGGAGAGTAAAGGTAGACTGTGACAACTTTGTGACATTTAACGAAATATCACTGAGCCAAGCAGGTAGCAAACATCAAATACGTCTTTTAACGTTAATCTCAGCGTCTTTCAGAAAATGCAATAAAT
>CAMPHB010000110.1 GCA_946885755.1 uncultured Methylophaga sp.
GGCGCTGGCCATTATTCATATTGAAGATGCAGCAACATGAGTTCGTATACCCGGTAAAGTCAGTGGCCGGCGCCTGAAGCTTGATGCTGTGTATCAGGCGCCGCAAATCACCCGGGAACTGTTGATAAGCCTGCCACCGCAATACCGCGCTGCCGACTGGACTTATCAGCATGCCAATTTCTTCCGGGCGCTGAAAACCGAAAAAACCGTAATGTTTGTCATTCTGATGCTGATTGTCGCGGTGGCGGCATTTAATATTGTCTCGACGCTGGTCATGATGGTCACTGATAAACGCAGCGATATTGCGATTTTGCGCACCCTTGGCATGTCACCCGGGGGCATTATGGGTATTTTCATGGTGCAGGGGGTAGTGATTGGTCTTATCGGTACGCTGCTCGGTATTATCGGCGGTGTGGCTCTGGCCCTCAATGTATCTGACATTATCGCCTGGGTAGAAACCGTTCTCGGTTATCAGTTCCTGCCAGCCGATGTCTATTACATCAGCGATTTACCGTCACAATTGCAATGGCACGATGTCACCGTCATCGGTATTACCGCATTTGTATTGTCAGTGTTATCAACCATTTACCCATCGTGGCGCGCCTCAAAAGTGCGTCCTGCAGAGGCCTTACGTTATGACTGATGCGCCTGTTCTCGCTTGCCGGCAACTGGCCAAACGTTATAAAGACGGTCAGTTGGAAACGCCGGTTTTGAGTAATGTTAATCTGACCGTAAATGCCGGTGATCGCATCGCCATTGTCGGTAGTTCCGGCTCCGGAAAAAGTACCCTGCTGCATTTACTGGGCGGCCTCGATACTGCAACCAGTGGTGATATTGAAGTGCTTGGTCAGTCTTTGGCAGATTTATCGGTACGCAAACTCAGCCAACTGCGTAACCAGTCTCTGGGCTTTGTTTATCAGTTTCATCATTTACTGCCGGAATTCAGCGCCGTGGAAAACGTCGCAATGCCGCTGGTGATTGGCGGCCAAAAACCGGCTGATGCCAAAGCTGAAGCTGAAAAGTTACTGGAAAAAGTCGGTCTGGGCCATCGGCTTGGCCATAAGCCCAGCGAATTGTCTGGCGGTGAGCGACAACGGGCTGCACTGGCACGCGCCTTGATCACCCGCCCGGCTTGTTTACTGGCTGATGAGCCGACCGGCAATCTGGATCATCGCACCGCTGAAGGTATTTTTGATTTGATTATGGAGCTGAATCAGCAGATGAATACCGCGCTGGTGATTGTTACCCATGATCGGCAACTGGCAGCACGCATGGATACGGCCTACACGCTGATTGATGGTGAGCTTAGTCTTTAGAGGGTGGTTTTTTAGCGCGCTGCAACCAGCTGCGGATTACTATCAGCCGCCAGGCAATGCGGACAAAAAACACGCCGACAATAGCTGCGACCGTCGCGCAAATCAGTGACCCCAACAATAACGGCTGCCAGATCAAGGCAAATTCGCGACTGAACCATTCCCAACTGAGGCTGAACGCATACTGCCCAAGCGGCATCTCCAGAATCATCGCGCCAATTTTATATTCGAAATAATAGATTGGCGCCACCGTTAGCGGATTGGTGATCCACACGCACATCACAGCAAACGGTAAATTGGCGCGCAATAAAATTGCTAAAGGCGCGGCGATCAGCATTTGCATTGGCAAGGGTATCAAGCCGATAAACAGCCCAATCGCCACACCTGCTGCGACCCGCTTACGGTTTAGATGCCAGAGCTGTGGATCCATTATGCGCTGGCCAAAACGCTGCAGATGCGGGTGTTCGCGCATCGTTTGATGATCTGGCATGATGCGTTTTAGGAATTTACGAGGCATTGCGACTCAGTTTAACTGAACAACGCAGCCATTATAGGGATATATGGTTTACTCTGCCATCGCGTTTTTATTGGGCTGTGTCGTGATCTCACAGCTTGGCAACTTACCTGACTGGCCGGTTTGGGCGGCGCTGGCAGGTGTCTTGTTGCTTAGTCTCCGGCGGCAAATTTTCTGGCTGGCCGCTTTTATTATTGCGCTGTTCTGGGCAGGAGCCCATGCCAGCGTAAAATTAAATAACATTTTGCCACAGACGTTGTCAGGACAGGATATTGCCGTCAGCGGCAATATTATCGGCCTTCCGCAACAACAGGATCAACGACTGCGCTTTCTGTTTAAACCGGATAACAGCCCCCCCTCCCTGCCTGATACTGTTCGGCTGAACTGGTATTACCCACCCGCCGAACAACCCAAAGCCGGTGAAAAGTGGCAACTTACCATCCGGCTGAAACCACCCTATGGCATGGTCAATCCTGGCAGCTTTGACTACGAAGGCTGGTTGTTTCAGCAAGGCATTGGGGCAACCGGCTATGTGCGCAATCATCCACATAACCAGCGCTTAGAACCGGCCAACCGCTATGCCGTCGGCGTCTGGCGGCAAACCCTGTTAACCAAATTACAACACAGCGCGCCAGATACGGCGCAGCGCGCATTGATTGAAGGTCTGACTTTGGGCATGCGCGACAATATGTCGACGCAGCAATGGCAGGTTTTGCGTGATACCGGTACCAGTCATTTACTGGCGATTTCCGGTTTACACATTGGACTTGCCGCGGCGATCGGTTTTTTTCTGGGTCGCTGGTTGTGGGCGGCTTTCAGTCCGCTGTGTTTGCGTCTGCCAGCGCAGCAATTCGGCGCCCTGTTGGCGATGTTGTGTGCGCTGGCGTATGCATTGCTGGCTGGGATGTCGATCCCCAGTCAGCGGGCACTGATTATGGTCAGTGTGGCGATGCTGGCGATTTTACTGCGAAGGCGTGTACTCAGTTATCAGTTACTTGCCAGCGGTTTGCTGGCAGTGCTGATTTGGGATCCTTTTGCGGTGATGTCGGCAGGCTTGTGGCTGTCGTTTGCGGCTGTCGCGGTCATTATTTATGTCAGCCAGAATCGTCATCCGGTCAATAAATGGCATTGGGCCAGTATTCATGTCTGGATCGGCATTGGTCTGACACCGCTGCTGCTGGTGTTTTTTAACAGTACCGCACTGCTGTCACCACTGGCTAATCTGTTTGCAGTGCCGCTGGTCAGCTTGTTGATCGTGCCGATATTGTTGCTGGCGATTGTCATCATGTTGATTAATGAATCGTGGAGTCAGCCGTTATGGCAGCTCGCCGACTGGCTGCTGGCAGGCTTATGGCAATTATTAACAGTGTTAGCTGAGGTGCCGCAGGCACTCTGGCAGACTGCCAGTTTGCCGATAAGTATCGTTGTTATGACGTTAATCGGTTTTCTCTGGCTGATGGCACCCAAAGGCTGGCCGGCTCGTTGGCTGGGGCTGTTGCTATTATTGCCGCTGATTTTTTATCAAGCAGACAGGCCCGATAAAGGCGTTGTCTGGCTGACCGTGCTTGATGTCGGGCAAGGTCTGGCTGCAGTTATCGAAACTGAGTCAAAAACGCTGGTATTTGATACCGGGCCGGCTTTTGGTGATTTTAATACCGGTGATGCCGTGGTTTTGCCGTTTTTGCAGCATCGCGGTGTCGAGCAGCTGGATATGTTGGTTATCAGTCATGGTGATAATGATCATATCGGCGGCGCCGAGGCGGTGTTGAATGCTATACCGGTTAAGGCTGTGCGCAGCAGTGTCCCGGCGCAAGTAGCCAAAGCAACAGCCTGTCGTGCCGGCCAGCGATGGCAGTGGGATGAGGTGACATTTATGTTTTTACATCCTGCATCGGGCAGCAGTGGTTCAGAAAATGAACGCTCATGTGTGCTTAAAGTCAGCAGTCGCTACGGCAGTATATTGCTGACCGGCGATATTGAAAAACAAGCTGAAGCCAACTTGCTCAAAAACAATAAAAATGCGCTGCCAGCAACCATTTTTCTGGTCCCCCACCATGGTAGCCGCAGCTCTTCGTCAGCGGCTTTTATTGATGCCGTTTCACCAAACAGCGCCGTGGTAGCCAGTGGTTATAACAACCGCTATAAATTTCCGGCAGATTTAGTGGTACAACGATTTGCTGACCGTGGTATTCCATTGTTCAATACTGCCGACAGCGGCGCATTATTATTCAGGCTCGATGCAGCCCTTGCATCAACACCGCTGCGCTGGCGTCAACAAGACCGTAAACTCTGGCGTGCGGTGGCTACTGACTGAACGTTTTTTCACGTATCATAAAAACTGTTTTCATTATTGCAGGGCTCAAAAATCATGCTGGAATTGTTTAAAGCCGGTGGCTGGTTGATGTTTCCGTTATTCGCCTGTTCAGTCATCGCAATTGCCATCATTGCCGAGCGCTTCTGGAGCCTGCAAACCAAACGAATTGCGCCGCCGGAACTGATCACTCAAATCTGGCAATGGCTTCGTTACAACCAGGTTGATAAAGATCGCATTAAAAGTCTGCAGAATAATTCGCCGTTAGGCCGCATTCTGGCTGCCGGTCTCGCCGAACGCAATGCACCGCGGGACATCACCAAAGAAAGCATTGAAGATACCGGCCGGCATGTCACCGCACTGATGGAAAAAAACCTCAACACACTGGGCACTATTGCCGCGATCTCACCGCTTATCGGGCTGCTCGGCACCGTGGTCGGTATGATCAAAGTATTTGCGGCCATTACCACTTCCGGGGTTGGTAATCCGGAAACGCTGGCCGGTGGTATTTCTGAAGCCTTGATTACCACCGCTGCCGGTCTGGTTGTGGCAATTCCCAGTGTGATTTTTTACCGCTATTTCCGCGGCAAAATCAACCGGCTGGTCGTTAATATGGAAGAACAGGCGATGCAGCTGATTGAAATCCTGCATGGCGATCGTGAGTTTGACCCGGATGAGGCCAAGCAGGCATGAAGTTACTGCCCCGCTATTCTGAGGAACCGGATGTCAATCTGACACCGATGATCGACGTGGTATTTTTGCTGCTGCTGTTTTTTATGGTATCGACCAGTTTTATCCGCGAAAGCTCGCTGAAAGTGGATTTACCGCAAGCCACCGGTGAAAAGCTGGAAGAACAGCAGGCACCGGTTGATATCGTTATCAATGCCAATGGCGACATGCTGATTAATGATTTGCCGGTGCTGGTCACCAATAGTGATGATATGCGCCGTGCGCTGAAAACAGCTGTTGGCGACAATGACGATCCGCACATTATTATCAGCGCTGATGCTGAAGCTGCTTATCAACGTATTGTTACTGCAATGGATGCTGCGCAATCTCTTGGTTTTAGCCGTTTAACGCTGGCCACCCGTCAAACCCGCGAGGCACCATGAGTCAACCGATCCGCGTTGCCAGCGCCAGTCAACTCTACCGGCGCCTGCTCAGTTATGTAAAACCTTATTGGCCGGCATTTATTGCCGTCGTCATCTCTATGCTGATATACGCTGCCAGCGAAACCGGCATGGCGGCGATAATGAA
>CAMPHB010000111.1 GCA_946885755.1 uncultured Methylophaga sp.
AGGCAACGGCATAATTGAGTGCCGGCTGCTGCGCATCAACTTTATCCAAAAAAAATGTTGTCTTTTCAGCCACGGGTGAATTTTATGATATGCCGCCGATCCCGTTTGCTGGGACGACCTTTTTGTTCACGAAAACCCAGCGGTTCATTTTTCAGTTGTTCACGCAGTAATTCACGTTTGGCCTGACTTTCTGCCGTTTCCTGATATAAGGTCTGCGCTTCACTGGCAGGGCGGCGTTGTTTTTCAAGGCCAAGCACCTCGATCTCAAAGGTGTAGGGCGGCTTAGAAATTTCCAGTTTATCGGCGATATGAATATTACGGCTGGGTTTGGCACGCTGACCGTTAACATGGACTTTGCCACCATTAATGGCTTCCACGGCGATCCCGCGGGTTTTAAAAAAACGTGCCGCCCAGAGCCATTTATCGAGGCGTTGGGCGGCATTATTTTGTTCAGATTGGGCTGCTTTCATATAAGTTCAGTGCTGCGCCACTTACCGCTGTCAAAGCCGGTAAACGGCGACACCGATTAAGCTTTGCCTTGAAGTTGTAACAGGATAGATTCGTTTTCCAGCGTTGACGTATCCTGCGTGATTTCTTCACCTTTGGCAATGGTCCGCAGCAGCCGGCGCATGATTTTGCCAGAGCGAGTTTTCGGCAAATTATCGGAATAACGGATTTCATCCGGTTTGGCGATAGGGCCGATCTGATCGGCTACCCAGGCCCGCAGTTCGTTGGTCATTTGCTCGTCAACACCGCCTTCAGGGCGTTTGCCTTTCAGTACCACATAGGCAAATACCGACTCACCTTTAACCTCATGCGGTTTACCAACAACAGCGGCTTCAGCAACTGCTTTATGGGCCACCAGCGCTGATTCAATTTCCATGGTACCGAGACGGTGACCGGAGACATTGAGCACGTCATCAATACGACCCATGATCCAGAAATAGCCGTCTTCGTCACGCCGGGCACTGTCACCGGCCAGATAATACTTGCCATCAAAATACGGCCAGTAAGTATCTTTATAACGCTGGTCATCGCCCCAAATCGTTTGAATCATTGATGGCCACGGTTTACGCACCACCAAAAAACCACCCTGATTAGCCTCGGTGATTTCTTCACCCTGATCGTTGACGACTGCAGCATCAATGCCGGGCAGGGCGCGGGTGCAGGAACCCGGTTTGGTCACGGTAACTGCCGGCACTGGCGCAATCATATGCGCGCCGGTTTCGGTTTGCCACCAGGTATCCACAATCGGGCAGCGCGACTGACCAATGACTTCGTGATACCACATCCAGGCTTCCGGATTAATCGGTTCACCGACCGTACCGAGCAAACGCAGTTTTGATAAATCGTATTGTTTCGGCAGTTCATCACCAACTTTCATCAATGCTCGGATGGCGGTCGGCGCGGTATAAAAAATCGTCACACCATGACGGGCACAAACATCCCAGAAACGACCAGCATCCGGCACGGTTGGCACACCTTCATAAATAATCATGGTGGCACCAGTTGCCAGCGGACCGTAAGCAACATAAGTATGACCGGTGATCCAGCCGACATCGGCGGTACACCAGAACACGTCCGATGGCTGAATATCAAATACCCAGCGCATTGAAGTGATGGCATTAAGTAAATAACCGGCACTGGAATGCTGAATGCCTTTGGGTTTACCGGTAGAACCTGAGGTGTAGAGTAAAAACAACGGATCAGCAGCATTCATCGGCACCGGCGGACAGTCTGCAGTCTGGCCGGCTTCAGCATCATGCCACCAGATATCACGGCCAGATTGCATCACCACATCGTTGTCGCAACGTTTGAAAACAATCACCGTTTCAACACTGCCACAGCCTTTACTAAGCGCTTGGTCAGTGGTTTTTTTAAGCTCCACAACTTTGCCGCCACGGTGGCCGCCATCGGCCGTAATCACCACTTTTGCGGCTGTATCTTCAATACGATCTTTTAACGCTTCAGAAGAAAAGCCACCAAAGACCACCGAGTGAATAGCGCCAATACGGGCGCACGCCTGCATAGCGACTACCGCTTCGGTAATCATCGGCATATAAATAATGACCCTGTCACCTTTGTTAACACCCTGATTTTTCAAAGCATTAGCAAAGATGCAGACTTTTTCATGCAGTTCCCGATAACTGATATGTGCCACATCACCGGGTTCACCTTCAAAAATGATCGCTGTTTTGTCGCCGTTTTTTTCCAGCTGCCGATCGAGGCAATTATAGGAAACATTCAGCTCACCATCGGCAAACCAGCGGTAAAACGGGGCATTACTGCTGTCCAGTGTCTGGGTAAACGGTTTGAACCAGTCGATTTCTTGTTTGGCAATGTCAGCCCAGAAGTTTTCATGATCAGCGGCTGCTTTCTCGTATAACGCATTCAGTGCGTCACTGTTTAATGAGCTGCTTCTGATAAATGCATCGCTGGGCGGAAAACGACGGTTTTCCAGTAAGGTGGATTCAATATTTTCCTGAGCCATCAGTCTTACCTTTATTGGATATCTTATTGAGGATAGTACTGCTGCAATCTTTTGACTGCCAACATGAAAAACTCTCCCGAAAGTAGCACTTAAGGGAGAGTTTTCAGGTTTAATGCAGCGGCCTAGAAGAAACCGAGTGGGCTGGTGCTGTAACTAACCAGCAGGTTTTTGGTTTGCTGGTAGTGTTCGAGCACCATTTTGTGGGTTTCACGGCCAACACCGGATTTTTTGTAACCACCAAATGCCGCGTGGGCAGGATAAGCGTGGTAGCAGTTGGTCCAGACGCGACCGGCCTGAATACCTCGGCCCATGCGATAGGCAAGATTCATATCACGGGTCCAGACACCGGCACCCAGACCAAATTCAGTGTCATTAGCGATTTCCAAGGCCTCGGCTTCGGTTTTGAAGGTGGTCACAGACACCACCGGGCCAAAGATTTCTTCCTGGAAGATACGCATTTTGTTGTGGCCTTTCATCAACGTTGGTTCGATGTAAAAACCTTTATCAAATTCAGCGCCAACTTGCTCAATACCACCACCCATCAGCAACTGGGCACCTTCATTTTTACCGATCTCAACATAGCTTAAGATCTTGTCGAATTGCTCTTGAGAAGCCTGGGCACCTACTTGGGTTTCGGTATCCAGCGGGTTGCCGCGTTTGATCATTTTGGCGCGTTCCATGACGACTGAAATAAAGTCATCGTAGATGCTTTCCTGAATCACGGCGCGTGATGGGCAGGTGCAGACTTCGCCCTGATTAAAGAACGCCAGCGTCATGCCTTCGGCGCATTTATTAATGTAGTCTTCTTCCTGTTGCATGATGTCTTCGAAGAACACGTTTGGTGATTTACCACCGAGTTCAACCGTTGACGGAATAATATTGTCAGCGGCGTATTTCATAATCATCGAACCGACCGGCGTTGAGCCAGTAAAGGCGATTTTTGCGATGCGGGTGCTGGTACCCAGTGCCTGACCGGCTTCGCGGCCATAACCGTTCACGATGTTTAATACACCCGGTGGCAGCAAATCGGCAATCACTTCAATGACTTTCAGAATGGATACTGGCGTTTGTTCAGCAGGTTTCATGACGATGCAGTTACCAGCAGCCAGTGCGGGTGCCAGTTTCCAGGCGGCCATCAGGATCGGAAAATTCCACGGAATGATCTGACCGACCACACCCAGTGGCTCATGGAAATGATAGGCAACGGTGGTTTCGTCGATTTCACCCATGGTGCCTTCCTGCGCACGGATGCAACCGGCAAAATACCGGAAATGATCAGCGGCCAGCGGAATATCAGCATTAATTGTTTCGCGGACAGCTTTACCGTTATCCCATGTCTCGGCAACGGCCAGCATTTCCAGATTGGCTTCAATACGATCGGCAATTTTTAGCAGGATATTGCTGCGCTCAGTGACCGAAGTCCGGCCCCAGGCATCGCGGGCTTTGTGCGCGGCATCCAGTGCCAGTTCGACATCTTCAGCAGAAGAGCGGGGCACTTCGCAAATGACTTCACCGGTGACCGGGGTAATATTTTCAAAATACTGACCTTTGACCGGCGCAACCCAGTCACCACCAATAAAGTTTTCGTAGCGGGGTTTAAATGAGACGACAGCGCCGTCTGTACCTGGTTTTGCGTAAATCATAATGTCTCTCTCTTCTATTAATTATAGGTTTGCTGCTAAAACGCCAGCATACGGCTGAGTTAGAAATCTGCGCTTGACCAATATTCCCAATCACTTGACTTATAGTCCAGAACCGCCGCAGAATCAACGTTAAACATCAGTTTGCAGATACCTTTCATGCACAGCGAAAAAGTCCCGTTTATCAACAACCGCCGGGAAAAACGCCAGCTTCTAATTGAAAATAAGCTGACTTTTGCCGGCCCGGAAACCGAGCTTAGTATCTACGATACCTATCGTTCGGTTTCTGGCGTTGGACTTGATGCCGACCAGATCCTGTATTGCGGTATGGTCAGTGGCAAAAAGGTTATGCACGATATTTATCATACGCAAGGCGAATTATTCCTGCCACATGAGTCGTATGTTATGCCGCCCGGAGGTTATGTTGAAATTGATTTTCCCGAGGCCAGCGAACAACAGCCAACTACCTGTTTAACAATTGAAATTTCCCGCGAGCGGATTGAATCTATATCGGATCGGATGCGGGACATCGGCTCACTGGCAGTGCCGGATCACAATTGGTCATACCAGCCGAAAATTATTCATAAACATCACACCCAGGATACCCAGCAATTACTGGAAAAACTGGTGGGTCTGTTTGTCCGTAACGATCCGGATAAAGAGATCATGGTGGATCTGGGCGTCTCGGAATTAGTCACCCGGTTGCTGCGTGAGCAAGGTCGTGAAGCGCTGCTCAGTTACTGTCATAAAGCGCCCGACGCCAATGGTATTTCGGCAGCGATTCATTGTCTTGAAGAAAATATCAGTACGCCTTTGGATATCGATCTGTTGTGTCGCAAAGCCTGTATGAGCCGCAGCCGTCTATATGTTGAGTTTAAAAAACAACTTGGCTGCACACCGGGCGAATTTCAGCAGCAAATTCGGCTTAAATCAGCTGCGGATGCGATCCGCAGTGGTCAGAGTGTTACCGAAGCCTGTTACAGTTTTGGCTTTAATGATCTGAGTCATTTTAGCCGCCGCTTCAGCCATTTTTTTGGTTGTTCGCCAAGTAGTTACCGCCGACAAAAATCCGCCAGTCCACTTATCGCTGACTGAGCCAGCCAACAGACAGCGTTTCAGACTGTCATAATATCAAACATCAATGTGGTGATAGCTGCCACCAATTTGAGTTTGGTATAAATGCGTTTGATTTTAAGACAGTCATTATTCACGATTTTAACTTGCCTGTTATTTACCGGTGCGGTGTTTGCTGACATCACG
>CAMPHB010000112.1 GCA_946885755.1 uncultured Methylophaga sp.
ATCATTGGCTGCGCGCTGACGTAAGTCGGTCAGCGCGGCGTCGACCGTTTGTTGCAAGGCTTGTTTTAAGTCCGGTAACAGCGATAGTTTCATCGCTTCCAAATCAACTGTTTGCCGATCTTGCTGATCCGCGGCTTGCTGGGTTTGTGTTGCCAATTGCTGGCTGATTTCGCTGCGTAGTTGCGGCAACCATTGTTGTTCCAGTTGCTGTTGCAAACGTGCCAGCAAAGCGGCTTCATCAATCGCAGGCGCGGCGGTTGGCAGCGCGATGTCTGGCACAGCTGATTTTTCCGGTAACTGACCAAGGATCTGCGCCACCATGTCGGCTGCCGGTGGTTTAGCCAATACCGCAATAGCGCCACTGGCGGACGCCTGGTTTTTATCCAGTTCACTGTCATTACCGGTGCACACCACCACCGGGATCGATTGTAAAGCCGGGGTATTTTTAATCTGGCGGGTGGCGCTGACACCGTCCATACCCGGCATCATCAGATCCATAAAAATCACATCCGGCAATTCGCGCTGATTGCCCAGCCATTGCAACGCCGCTTCTGCACTATCCTGTTCAATAACCGTCAGGCCGTGGCTTAGCAGAATTTTATTCAAAGTCAGCCGTGCCACCCGCGAATCATCAACTATCAATGCCAGTTTGTTTGCCATAACGCTGTTCCTTAAACGATTCGGTGTGGATCTAACTGGATAGATTTTACCCGCTTGCCAAGCATCACTACTTCGCCACGATAGCGCTGCTGGCCATCACTGGCAAACTCAAAAAAGTAGCTGCGCTCCAGCGTCATCCGGCCTTTTAAATTGCGCTTTAATCGTACTTTTTGCCATGCGACGGTGTCATTGAGAAAACTGACATTCATCGAGTCACAATATTGTCTGGCGACCCGTGTGGCATGTTCAGCTGCGCCGCGGCTATCCCACCAAAACCAGGCAATCAGCGCCAAAATCAACATCACAACGCTACTGTCACTCATCCAATATCACCCCAGTTGGCCTGCACAATGGCCAATGCCGCGGCTGACGCTGTTTCGGTACGTAAAATGCGCGGTCCGAACTGGATCGCGGTAAAGCCGCTTTGACCGGCTGCCATGATTTCGTCGTCACTGAGTCCGCCTTCCGGTCCGATCAAAAGGGTGACCGATGACGGCTTGGTCAGGACATTAAAATGTTGCTGCGCTTGTGGATCCAGCACCAGTTTACAATCGGTATTGCAACAGGCCAGTGCGGTCTCCAGATCCATAATTGCAGTTAATTCAGGCAGCACCGCCCGGCCACTTTGTTCGCAGGCACTGATTAATACGCCCTGCCAGTGCGCGCGGCGTTTTTCGGCACGCTCGCCGCCCAGTTGCACATTACAGCGTTCGGTAATCACCGGCACGATTTGCTGCACACCGAGTTCGACGGCTTTTTGAATCGCAAAGTCCATCCGTTCACCGCGGGATATGCCCTGCAACAAAGTCACTTTTAACGGCGACTCACTGTGATTAGTGATTTCAGCGGTTAATTTCGCCAAAGCTTCGCGTTTGGCCACCTGCGTCAGCTCGGCGCTGTATTCGTGACCCTCGCCATCAAATAACTGGATGACCGCACCAGCTTTTAAACGCAGCACCTGCACGGCATGACGAAACACCGATTCCGGCAGGACAAACTCACCATCCCAGTGATAAGGGCCGGCATAATAAAATCGCAAACTTCGCATGATTAACTGCATTTATGAACGGGAATAATGCAGTTTACAGGCTGCACCGCCGGCTTTGAATAAGCAACTGAAAATGACTGCTATACTTTGCCCATGAATATCGACTTACCACAGCTGCAACAACTGCTGACGATGACCGTACAGCAAGAGTTGATGCCGTTATTTAATGCGGTAAAACGTCGTTATAAAGCTGATGGCAGCGTGGTCACGATTGCCGATCAGTTGTTACAACAAAAACTGGGCGATTTATTGACCGGCTTTTATCCGGGCACGGTGATGCTCGGTGAAGAAATGTCAGTTGAACAGCAACAACAACTGATGCAGACCGACAGTCCGTTGTGGGTACTGGATCCGATTGACGGCACCAGTAATTTTGCCACCGGTATGCCGTTTTTTTCAGTGTCACTGGCGCTTATCCAGCATGGTCAAGTCAGCCATGGTCTGGTTTATGATCCGGTTTTAGATGAATGTTTTACGGCCAGTGCCGGTGAAGGTGCCTGGTGTAACGGCCAGCCCCTTCAGGCTGAAATCAGTGGTCTGGGGCTGTCACAATCGCTGGCTTTAATTGATTTTAAACGGCTGCCGGCCAATCTTGCCGCCCGGCTTATCAAAGAAAAACCCTACGGCTCGCAGCGCAGCCTCGGTTCAATAGCGCTTGAATTATGCTGGCTGGCGGCTGGCAGAGCCCATTTGTATTTACATGCCCAACAACATTTGTGGGATTACGCCGCCGCGCAATTGATCGTCAAAGAAGCAGGCGCTTTTGCCTGCACACTAAATAACGAGCCGGTCTTCCGGTTTGATTTGACGCCACGCTCGACCTGCGCCGCGGTTGATGAAAATCTGTTCGCTGCCTGGCGGGACTATTTGCGGGTACCGCGCTGCGATGACTGACATGCTGATCCGCCCCGAGTGGCCGGCACCGGATAATGTTAAAGCCTGTATCACTACCCGCCTTGGCGGTATCAGTTTGCCGCCTTATGATTCGCTGAATCTGGGGGGGCACGTTGGCGATAAGCCGGCCCATGTATGTGCCAACCGTCAGCGTCTGATAACCGCTGCAGCCTTACCTGCTGAGCCTTTATGGCTACAGCAAACCCATTCCACTATTGTTATCAACAGCCAGCAATGGCAGACCGGTATTGAAGCCGATGCCATTCTCAGCCACATGCCGGATCACATTTGTGCTGTACTGACCGCGGATTGCCTGCCGGTATTGCTGTGTGACAAAAGTGGCCGGCAGGTCGCTGCCATTCATGCCGGCTGGCGGGGCTTGTGTGACGGCATTATCGAACAAACGGTGGCGCAATTATCGGCAGCTCCCGAAGCTGTTTTAGCGTGGCTGGGGCCGGCCATTGGTCCTGAACAATTTGAAGTTGGCGCTGAAGTGCGTGATGCCTTTATCGCCCATTCGGCGGGTGCTGCTGCGGCTTTTCAGGCCGGCAAGCCCGGTCACTACCTTGCTGATATTTACCAGTTGGCACGGCAACGCTTGAACCAGTGCGGAATCCCGCAAATTTACGGCGGAGATTTTTGTACTGTTAGCCAGACGGCGCATTTTTTCTCTTACCGGCGTGATGGCATCACCGGCCGCATGGCATCGCTTATATGGCTGACCTCGTAATAAGGTATGATCTGCCAATTATTTTGCTGATGGGTTTTTATGGATTTACTACTCTGGATCGTCGGTTTTAGCTTAATCGGCGGCCTGCTCAGTGTTGGCATCGCTTCGTCATTTTTGTTGCTCTCCGAAAAGGCCCGCAGCCATGCGGTGCCCTATCTGGTCAGTTTTGCGATTGGTGCTTTGCTGGGGGCGTCTTTCTTAGGTTTGATCCCGCATGCGATTGAGCACGAATTTGCGGTCGAAGCGCATGAACTGGGTCTGACGCTGCTGCTGGGTTTACTGCTGTTTTTCCTGCTGGAAAAAATGGTGCTGTGGCGTCACTGTCATAGTCATCATGGCCATGAACATATCCCTGAGCTGGGTCCGGATCATCATGCTGATGATGCCCATCAGCATCAGGAAAAAGCCGCCGGCACGCTGATTCTGGTCGGCGATACTATCCACAATTTTGTCGACGGTATCCTGATCGCCGCGGCCTTTTTAACCGATGTGCATCTGGGTATTGTCACTGCATTAGCTATCGCCGCGCATGAGATCCCGCAGGAACTGGGTGATTTTGTGATTTTGCTGCACAGCGGCTTCAGTCGCCGCAAAGCTCTTTACTTCAATATGCTGTCGAGCCTTGGCACGGTGATTGGTGCGGTGCTGGCGTTTTTCCTGCTCGCCGATATGCAGCACATTTTGCCCTACATTCTGGTCATTGCCGCTTCCAGCTTTATTTATGTCGCCGTCGCGGATTTGATCCCCGGCCTGCATTCGCGGGTGCGGCCCGGTGAAACGTTACAGCAAATTCTGCTGATTGCTGCCGGCGTTATCTTTATTTATCTGGCACACAGCACTCTGCACTGATGTCAGATCGTTTGGCAATTTTAATCATCGGCCCGTCATGGGTGGGCGATATGGTGATGGCGCAATCGCTGTTTATTGCTTTAAAACAGCAACATCCGGACTGCGACATAGATGTGCTGGCACCCGCATGGACAAGGCCTTTGCTGGAACGCATGCCGCAAGTGCGCGCCGCAATTGATATGCCGGTAACCCATGGCATGTTTGCCTGGAAAACGCGCCGGCAATTGGGGCTTTCACTGCGCGGCCGATATCAGCAGGCGATTGTGCTGCCGAACTCCTGGAAATCAGCACTGATCCCCTGGTTTGCCAGAATTCCCAAGCGCACCGGCTGGCGCGGTGAAATGCGCTATGGTCTGCTGAATGATCTGCGCAAGCTCGATAAACAGGCTTTGCCGTTGATGGTAGAGCGCTTTGTATCGCTGGCGTTACCGGCTGAAAAAGCAAAACAAAAACCAGACTGGCAAGCGCCGGCAATGATTGCCGGTACCGTCACCGGCGATCTGAATCCGCCACTTGAGACCGGCCAGCAACGATTAATTTTATGCCCGGGCGCTGAATTCGGCCCCGCCAAACAGTGGCCGGTCAGTCATTACGGGCAGTTGGCCGAGCATTTTTTACAGCGGAACTGGCAAGTGTTGATTCTGGGCTCCAAAGCCGATAAAAAAGTCGCCGGTGAAATCGTCGGTGCAGTCAGCAAGGACCTGCGTGAACAATTATTTAATCTGGCCGGCAAAACAGAGCTGGCCGATGCCATTGACTTATTGGCAACCGCCGACCAGGTCGTGACCAATGATTCCGGCCTGATGCATATCGCGGCGGCCTTAAATAAACCGCTGGTCTCCATTTACGGTCCAACCTCACCTTCTTTTACACCGCCGTTATCAAATACTGCCCAAATCATACAAATACCGGTCGACTGCGGCCCTTGTTTTAAAAGAGTCTGCCCGGAAGGCCATCATAAATGTATGCAGGATCTAACACCTGAATCTGTTATCAAGCACACTCAAATAACCGCACGCCATGACTGAAAAACGCGTCACTATCCTAGTCCCCAATTACAAAACACTGTTAATCACACAGATTTGTCTGCGTTTGCTGCGCAAACACACCGATCCGGCACTGGCGGATGTCATCGTCATTGATAATGAATCGCCAACGATTGGGAAACCAATATAGAGAATACATT
>CAMPHB010000113.1 GCA_946885755.1 uncultured Methylophaga sp.
GATGTTGTTGAAGGCAGACATCACGGGCCGCTGTATACCCGCTATGGGATGAACCCCAGTATTACTTCGCTGGAAAAGCGTCTGGCGGCACTTGATGCTGCTGAAGCTGCACTAACTTACGCCTCCGGCATGGCAGCGATTTCGTCCTTATGTCTGGCTTACGGCCGGCAAGGCATTATTTGTGTTGGCCAGATTTATGGTGGCACCAATACTTTTTTGCAGGATCTGGCGCCGACGCTTGGCATTAAAACCCAGTTTATTGATGCCAACGATCATAACCAGCTGGAAAAAGCGCTTAAAAACGGTGCTTCGCTGGTTTTTCTGGAAACACCTTCTAACCCCACCTTGCAAGTCATTGATATTGCCCGTGTTGCCTTGTTAACACACTACTATCAAGCAAAACTGGCCGTCGATAATACCTTTGCCACACCTATTAATCAGCAACCGTTGGTGCTGGGTGCGGATTTCTCAGTGCAAAGCGCCACCAAATATCTGGGCGGCCACAGTGATCTCACAGCGGGTGTGGTGACCGGTAAAGCCAAAGCATTATCAATACTCAACGAATGGCGAAAAAGCCTCGGTCAGACAATCGCTGCAGAAACCGCGCATAAACTAAAACGCAGTTTGGTGACGCTGCCGCTCAGAGTTGGCCAACACAATCAAAACGCCTTAAGAATTGCCGAATTTCTCCAGCAGCATCCAAAGGTTGAAAAAGTGTATTACCCGGGATTAACAACCAGTCCGGACCACCAATTAGCCAGCCAGCAGATGCAGGGGTTTGGCGCTATGCTCAGTTTTGATGTGAAAGGCGGCGACGCCGCAGCCAGACAAGTCATCGATAATTTAAAACTGATAAAACTGGCACCCAGCCTTGGTGGTGCTGAAACATTGGCCACCCAACCCATCACCACCTCGCACCATGGGTTGCCTGAATCTTTGTTAAACAGTGCGGGCATCAATGGTGCCATGATCCGGCTTTCGGTCGGTTTGGAATCGGAGACAGATATTACTGAGGATTTAGATCAGGCATTACTGTCTAATATTTGAATGGGTTCACCCTGACTTTGTGGACGAGTCACCACTGTTTTTCAGATATTTTCCGAGCAATTTTATTTATCTAATAAAAAAGCCCTGACAACAATCGCTGCCAGGGCTTTTCTTTTACCAACAACCCGGTAATTACCGCAGATCAAAACGATCAGCGTTCATTACTTTGGTCCAGGCTTTGACGAAGTCTTTAACAAACTTCTCTTGGTTGTCATCCTGCGCGTAAAGCTCGGCGTAGGCACGCAGGACGGAGTTAGAGCCAAACACCAGATCCACGCGGGTTGCGGTGAATTTGGTGTTGCCGGTTTTGCGATCGACAATGTTGTAGCTGTTTTTGCCAGTCGGTTCCCAACGGTTGGCCATATCGGTCAGGTTGACGAAGAAATCATTGGTCAACTGACCAACACGGTTGGTAAAGACACCGTGTTGCGTGCCGCCATAGTTGGTACCCAGAACCCGCATACCGCCAAGCAGTACCGTCATTTCCGGTGCAGTCAGCCCCATCAGTTGAGTGCGATCCAGCAGCATTTCTTCCGGTTTAACGACATAGTCCTGTTTTTGCCAGTTTCGGAAACCATCGGATAATGGCTCCAGTGGATCAAACGATTCGGCATCGGTCATTTCATCAGTGGCATCACCACGGCCTTTGGCAAATGGCACATGTACGTCATAGCCGGCGGCTTCAGCTGCTTGTTCAATGCCCAGATTACCGCCTAAAACGATAATGTCAGCAATGCTGGCACCGGTTTCAGCTGAGATTTTTTCATAAACGCTCAGCACTTTTGCCAGACGCTCAGGCTCATTACCCTGCCAGTCTTTTTGTGGTGCCAGACGAATACGGGCCCCATTGGCACCGCCACGCATATCCGAGCCACGGTAAGTACGGGCACTGTCCCAGGCGGTGCAGACCAGTTCATTGAGGCTTAAACCGGCTGCGGCGATTTTTTCTTTGACCACTTCTTCAATATAGTTGGTCTCGCCTTGTGGTACCGGATCCTGCCAGATCAGATCTTCATCGGGCACATCCGGACCGATATAACGTGATTTCGGCCCCATATCGCGGTGGGTCAGTTTGAACCAGGCGCGGGCAAAACAATCACGGAAATACTCAGGATCGGCCATGAATTTTTCGCAGATCGCCCGGAACCCAGGATCCATTTTCATCGCCATATCAGCATCGGTCATAATCGGATTCTGACGAACCGACGGATCGCTGGCATTAACCGGTTTGTCTTCTTCCTTGATATTAATCGGTTCCCACTGCCAGGCACCCGCCGGGCTTTTCTTCGATTCCCATTCGTAACCAAACAACAGTTTGAAATAGCCCATATCAAACTGGGTTGGATTGGTGGTCCAGGCACCTTCAAGACCCGAGGTATTGGCGTTGGCCGCTTTACCGTGCATGTTTGGATTCATCCAGCCAAAGCCTTGCTCATGGACATCAGCTGCCTCTGGTTCCGGTCCCAAATCTTCAGCAGGGCTGTTACCGTGACATTTACCGACGGTATGACCACCGGCCGTCAATGCAGCCGTTTCTTCATCGTTCATTGCCATTCGGGTGAACGTCTCACGAACATGCGCAGCTGTTTTCAGCGGATCCGGCTGACCGTTTACACCTTCCGGGTTAACGTAAATCAGGCCCATTTGAACCGCCGCCAACGGATTTTCCATGGTGTCAGGTTTATCGACATTGCCGTAGCGACTGTCAGATGGCGCCAGCCACTCTTTCTCAGCACCCCAATAAATATCTTTTTCCGGATGCCAGATATCGGCGCGGCCATAAGAGAAACCAAAGGTTTTCAGGCCCATGGTTTCATAAGCAATGTTACCGGCCAGAATATACAAATCGGCCCAACTGATGCTGTTACCGTATTTTTTCTTCAGCGGCCACAACAGGCGGCGTGCTTTATCCAGGTTACCGTTATCAGGCCATGAATTCAGCGGTGCAAAACGCTGACTGCCGGTACCGCCACCACCACGGCCATCGGCCAGACGATAAGTACCTGCGGCATGCCAGGCCAGACGAATCATCAGGCCGCCGTAATGACCCCAGTCTGCCGGCCACCACTCCTGACTGTTGGTCATCAGCTCACGCATGTCATTTTCCAGCGCTTCAAAGTCAAGCTTTTTGACTTCCTGACGATAGTCAAAATCGGCACCCATCGGATTGGTTTTGCTGTCATGCTGATGCAGGATGTCGAGATTCAGGTTTTCCGGCCACCAGGCGGTGACGGAGCCACCAGACTCGGTCATGCTGCCATGCATTACCGGGCATTTACCGGTTGGTTTGGCTTGTTCGCTCATAGGTTATCTCCTTGTCTTACCCGGTTAACGGGGCTGAGTCCAAAAACTACAAATCGACGATAACATAGCTTTATGACAGGTTTAATCTTTTATTTCCGCTAAAAACAATCGGCATTTACGATTAATAGCCTGCTATTGAGTTAAGCACCTCAAATTATTTATCACGCTAAGACAGTATCAGCGCCAGCCAGTCAGCCATTGACGGTCATCACGCAGTTGCTGCCAATCGATAATATATCTGTGGCGTGTCAGTACCGCCTCAATCTGACAGCGGTGGTTTTTATAATCAACTATATTGCAGACAACAAAGTGCCGCTCTTTGTTTTGCGGCGTAACGGCGGTCCATTTTGAATGCAGCAGTTTGTCAGGATGCAGATGATTCATGGTCTCGGGCTGTTTTTTCATGGTGTATTTATGGACAATGGTTGCCGGCGGAAGTTGGAATTTTTCCATGAAAATAAGCTCTGATAATCGGGCAGAGCGGAGCAATCAATGAATAAAGACAAAGATCTGGCTGGTTTACGCAAAAGCTATGAGTTGGGTGAATTTGAAGAAGATAGCGCGGCGGATGCGCCTTTAGTGCAGTTTGAAAACTGGCTGGCCGAAGCGATTCAGCGTGAAGTTAACGAGCCAAATGCGATGACGCTGGCAACGGTGGATGCCAATGGCCGTCCGGCGTGTCGGCCGGTTTTAATTAAGGGTTGTGATGAGCGGGGCGTTGTCTGGTTCACCAACTATCAGAGCCGTAAAGGGCAGGCGCTTGAGGTTAATCCGTTTGCGGCTTTGCAGTTTTTCTGGCCGGAACTGGAGCGGGTAGTGCGTATTGAGGGCCGGGTCGAGAAAATCAGCGATACCGAGTCTGACGCTTATTTTGACAGCCGGCCGCTGGGCAGTCGCATTGGTGCCTGGGCATCACCGCAGAGTCAGGTGATTGAAAGTCGCAAGTTGATTGTCAGCAAAGCCGCGAAACTGACCGCTGAGTTTGGCCTGCATCCGCCGCGGCCATCGCATTGGGGCGGTTATCGGCTGATCCCGGATTATTGGGAATTCTGGCAGGGTCGCGCCTCGCGGTTGCATGACCGTATCCGTTACCAACAGCAGGAAGATGGCAGCTGGTTGCGCCAGCGATTAGCTCCCTGATTTATCCTCTGCCTCGGTCTGCGCTTCTTTAATCGTTTGCTGGGCAATCCCCACCGGAAAAAACAGCTTCGTCGGGTTTTCTTTAGCTTGTTCCCAAATACTGCGTAGTAATACCGGAAAACGGCTGATCACGGTGCCACGGGCGCGCAGCGCGACAATCAGCGCTAATGCAAAGCTGACCCACAGATTAAAAAAGCCGATGAGCAGGACAAACAGCAGATAGACCAAAAACATCAATACGCCCATATCGGTACTGAATGCGCCATAACCGAGGTTGGCAGCCGAAAATGCCACATGGCGGATATCCAGCGGTAGGTTCAGCAGATAGCCGATATAAGGAGTGATGCCGAGCAATACACCAAAAAAGAAATTACCAGCCAGCGAACCATAGTGTTCGTGTAAATAGTTACCAAATTTTTCCCGCCAGCTGTCTTTGATCCAACCGCGGATCAGCGGGTGGTAACGCAGTCGGGTGCGTAATTCGAGATAATCGGCGCGGTTGTCAAAATAACCGGCAATGATCCCCGAACAAAACAGCCAGACACCGGCAATCGATGCATAAAACAAAGCCATACCGCCGATGGGGGTAATAGATTTGAGTTGATATTGCGCCGTTTCGGCATCAAGTAAAACGCTGTTGGCAAACCAGAGACTGCTCAAGGCAATCAGGCTGGCAGTAAAAATAGCGGTCACGACATTGCCCCAGACCGCGCCCCACTGAGATCGGTTTACATCAATCAGCAGGCTGGCCAGTTTTTTGTGGGCGGCACGGCCATTTTCTCC
>CAMPHB010000114.1 GCA_946885755.1 uncultured Methylophaga sp.
AGCAGGCACTGCAGCAACATTTTGCTTTGCCCGATAACCCAAAAACGATGCTGATCGGCCTTATCAGCCGGCTGGTTTCGCAAAAAGGTATTGATTTATCTATCGCGGCGATCGACAGCTTGCTGGCTGACAATGCCGATCTGCAACTGGTGTGTCTGGGCAGCGGCGAAGCGGGATTTGAACAGGATTTACGGGTGCTGCGGGCACGTTATCCGGATAAAGTCGGCTTACAACTTGGCTATGACGAAAAACTGGCGCATCAGATCGAAGCCGGCGCCGATGTGTTTTTGATGCCGTCTCGCTTTGAGCCCTGTGGTCTTAATCAGCTTTACAGTCTGCGTTACGGCACCTTGCCGCTGGTACGCAACACTGGCGGTCTGGCCGATACGGTGGTAGATGCCACCGAGGCAAATCGTAAAAATAACACCGCAACCGGTTTTAAATTTGCCGCCGCCAATACAGCGACATTAATCAGCAAACTGCATGAAGTGCTCGATTTGTACAATCATCCGCGGATCTGGCGGCGGATGATGTTAACGGCGATGTTGCAGGATGTCAGCTGGACCAAAAGCGCCCGGCGTTATCTGGATTTGTATCAACAACTCAGCTCATAAAGGTCATCAGTATGGAAACACAATTTGCCCAACTGGAGGCGTTGCGCTTATTGGATGATAAAGATCTGCGTCAGCATGTCCGCTTTCTGGTGGACCTGCTCGGTGAAGTGATTAATGAGCGCTCTGGAGAAACGGTTTTTCAGGCAGTAGAGCAACTGCGCAAAGGCTTTATCCGTTTGCGAAAACAGGATGATCCGCTGCTGCGTAATCAGCTGATGGCGCAGATAGGCGAACTGGATCCGGCAACGCTGCGTGAAGTGATCCGGGCGTTTAACTTATATTTCAGTCTGGTTAATACCGCTGAAGAAGCTTATCACCACCATAACCGGCTGTTGCAACAGCGAAATTGTAGAAGTCTCTGGCATGGTTCCTATCTGGATACATTGACGCAGTTAAAGCAGGACGGCGTCACCCTCAGCCAGCTTAAATCATTGCTTAGCAAGCTGGTGTATATGCCGGTATTTACCGCGCATCCGACCGAATCGAAACGGCGCACGGTGATGGAGATCTTGCGGCGGGTATTTTTGCTCGATGAACAACTGACCAATCATTCGCTGACGGTGTTTGATGAGCAACAAATACGCCGGCAGTTAAAGCAACAGATTGAGCTGCTGTGGGCAACCGATGAAGTGCGGGCTATCAAACCCAGCGTCCGTGATGAGGTCAAAAACGGTCTGTATTATTTCAATGTCAGCCTGTTTGACGCCGTGCCGCGCAGTTACCGTAATCTGGAAAATGCCATCCGCCGCGTTTATGCCGATGAACTGGCAGATACCGGGCCGTTACGTATACCGCATTATTTGCAGTTTGGTTCGTGGATTGGCGGTGATCGTGACGGTAATCCCTATGTCACTGCGCAAACCACCGAAATGGCTGTGATGCTGCAAAAACGGGCGGTATTGCGCCGCTATTTGCAGGATGTCACTGAACTGATGTTTATCCTCACCCAGTCGCAGCCGTTATGTCAGATAAACGATGCGCTGGCGGCGGATTTGGCGGAAAGTGAACAGCGGTTTGGCAAAGCGTTTGCCACCAATAGCCAGCGGTTTATTAATGAACCCTACCGGCGCAAGCTGTATATCATGCGTTCCCGGCTGGAAGATAATTTACGGCTGTTGCAGCAGTATTTTCGCCCCGATCAGCGCGTTGATTCGCTGGGAGTGGCTTATGCAGATGAGCGGGAAATGCTCGCCGATTTGTATTGTCTGCAGCAATCGCTGATTGATAATGGCGATAAAGCGGTTGCTGCCGCAGAGCTTACTGATCTCATCCGGCTGGTCGAGACCTTTGGTTTTTATTTGCTGCATCTGGATGTGCGTCAGGAATCCAGCAGACATACTGACGCGGTTGCCGAAGTACTGGCACAAACGGGTCTGAGCCGCGATTATCGGCAGAAAACCGAAGCCGAACGACAAGCACTGATAAGTGATTTGCTACGACGCAGTAATCTGCCCGATATTTACGGTGATTTGCAGCCGGAAACCGAAGAAGTGCTGGCGGTATTACGCCTGATGGCCAGACTGCGCCTGGAAGTCAGTGAGCAGGCGTTTGGTCACTATGTGATTTCCATGACCCATGAAGCCAGTCATATTCTTGAGGTGATGTTGCTGGCGCGGTTTGCGGGGCTGGTGGGACAGGATGAGCAGGGCTGGTTTTGTCATATCCGTATTGCGCCGCTGTTTGAGACTATCGAAGATCTGGCACACATTACGCCGGTGATGACGGCGCTGTTTGATAATCCGGCTTATCGCAATTTGCTCAAAGCTTCGGGCAATCGTCAGGAAGTCATGCTCGGTTATTCTGACTCCTGTAAGGATGGTGGCATTCTGGCCTCGGCCTGGCATTTGTATCAGGCCCAGCAGCAAGTCAGTCAGTTATCAGAAAAATACGGCATTCACTGCCGAATGTTTCATGGCCGCGGTGGTACCATTGGCCGGGGTGGTGGCCCGACCCACGATGCGATTCTGGCGCAGCCGCCCGGCACCGTGCAGGGGCAAATCAAATTCACCGAACAAGGTGAAGTGTTGTCGTTTAAATATGGCAATACTGAAACCGCCGCATATGAACTGGGGATGGGCGTTTCGGCGCTGATTAAAGCCAGTCGCAGTCTGGTCACCAATGCCGCTAAAGAGCCGGCTGAATATCATCGGATCATGCATCAATTGGCAGCCACCGGTGAGCAGTACTACCGGCAGCTGACTGAACAAACACCGTATTTTCTCGATTATTTTTATGAGGCCTGCCCGATTACCGAAATTGGCTTGATGAATATCGGCTCACGACCTTCTCACCGCAAAGCCGGGGATCGGTCTAAATCATCAGTCAGGGCGATTGGCTGGGTGTTTGCCTGGGCGCAATCCCGGCATACTTTACCGGGCTGGTATGGCATCGGCGAGGCGATTCATCATTGGTTACAGGATAATCCAGATGGGCTGCCGGTATTGCAGCAAATGGTCGCAGACTGGCCGTTTTTCAGGGCGCTGCTGAGCAATACCCAAATGTCGGTTGCCAAAGCTGATATGAGTATTGCCCAGCAATACGCCACGTTGTGTGTCGAACCACAGCAATCACTTGAGGTGCTGGCCAAAATTCGTGCTGAATATCAGCAAACCATTGATGAGGTGCTGTCGGTGGTGGCTGCCGACAAACTAATTGCCGAAAACCCGGTGCTGGCCTTGTCGCTGCGTCGCCGTAATCCGTATCTGGATCCGTTAAATCATATCCAGATCATGCTGCTGCGCCGTTATCGGCAAGCAGAGGCAGAGGGTGAAGACCTGCAAGTCTGGCGGGATCCGCTGCTGCGTACCATCAGCGCCATTTCGCAGGGGATGCGCAATACCGGCTAGAACAAATTCGGATTTAAACGCCGCGATCTTTTTTGGCAATATAACGGGCTTTGTCTTTGGGTTTAGATAAAGCCTTGTTAACTTTTGCTTGCGGCGCCAGGCCTTTGCGTTTGCAGACTTTCAGCTTGCCATCGATATGATGTTCGATGCGTTGCAAATTTTTGTGATCATGCGGCTCCACTAGATTGATCGCAAAACCGGTTTTATCTGCACGGCCGGTACGACCGATACGGTGAATATACAAATCACCGCGAAACGGCATATCAAAATTGATAACGTGGCTGATATCGGCAACATCCAGGCCGCGGGCAGCAACATCGGTGGCGACCGTGACTTTGATCTGGCCGCTGCGAAATTTGCGGATCCGCTCGCGGCGCACCGACTGATCAAAATCACCGTGTAATAACTGTGCTGAAATATTGCGCGACTGCAGCCAGTCACAGACCCGTTCGGCACGGTCTTTTTTATTGCAAAACACCAGTGCCCGCTGACAACTGTCAGCTTCAATAAACGATAAAAGCAGTGCTTGTTTGTGTTCTAAGTTGTCACACAAATAGACTTCCTGCGTGATGTTCTGTGCCTGCTGATTGGCTGCCTGCAGGATAACTTCCTGTGGATCACGCAGCAGTTCTTCGGCAAATATGCGCACGCCGCTGCCAGCCAGCGTCGCTGAAAATAAACCTGCCTGAAAGCGCTGACCGATACCGGCCAGAATATTTAAAACATCCGGCCCCTGACCCATATCCAGCATCCGGTCCGCTTCATCAATAATCACCAGTTCGATACCGGTCAGATCCACCGATTCATCATTGACCAGACTCAGCAGCCGGCCCGGTGTGGCGATAATAATATCGCAGTCTTTATCTTGCGCATGTTGTACCTGTGCCCACGGCGAAGCACCGCCGGTGAGCATGGCTATTGCCGGTTTAAAACCCTGACCCAACTGGTGAAACACATGCTGAATTTGAAATGCCAGTTCACGGGTCGGTGCCAATACCAGAAACTGCGCCTTACCACTGTGGTTTGGGGTATCCATCAGTTTTTGCAGAATCGGTAAAACAAACGCTGCCGTTTTACCGGTGCCGGTAGCGGCACAAGCCAGCACATCCTGACCGGAAAGCAATGCAGGAATCGCCAGTTGCTGGACTTCGGTGGCGTTACTGAAACCGCTGCGGGCAATGGCTGTCAGCAAAGCGTCGTCTAAAAATAAATCTTCAAATTGCATGGAAATAACTTATCAGAAATCGCCGTTAACCCGGCTTATGGCGAGCAGTTTAGCAGGGCGTGGCAGAAAAAGCTCAGGCGTCGATCACCATCAAGCAGCCGATAATCATTACGGCACAGGCTGCCAGCCGGCGGCGTAAATGGCCTTCATGGAATATCCGGTAGCCGAGAAATACCTGCAGCACCATACTCAGCTGAAACAAAGCCAGGGCATAGGCTATCAACAGCCCCTCGAACATCAGCATGGTGCAATATTGCATGGCAAAAATCAGCGCGCCCAGCCACAAAAAATCGCGCAGTTTGCTATGACTGTGTTGCCAGTCGGTTTTCAGTGACTGGCCGTTGAACAAAAAATAAATCAACGCTGCCAGTGGCAGACCAATTAAACACCAGAACAGGGTAGTGGCCATTGGACCGCCGGCCAATACCGCATTTTTTAACGGTAAGGTGCCGACAGAAAACAGCAAAATCGATAAAAATCGCAGCTGCACACCACGCTGACTGAGCAGACTGGTTAAGCGGTTGCTGCTGGTGTTTTTAGGGGGAAACAGCAACACACTGC
>CAMPHB010000115.1 GCA_946885755.1 uncultured Methylophaga sp.
GTTTTGCCACTTCTGATCTGAATGATCTGTATCGCCGCGTGATCAATCGTAACAACCGTCTGAAACGTCTGTTGGATCTGAATGCGCCGGACATCATCGTCCGTAACGAAAAACGTATGCTGCAGGAATCTGTGGATGCGTTGCTGGATAACGGTCGCCGTGGTCGTGCCATTACCGGTACCAACCGGATGCCGTTGAAATCACTTGCCGACATGATCAAGGGTAAGCAAGGTCGTTTCCGTCAAAACCTGCTGGGTAAACGGGTCGACTATTCCGGTCGTTCAGTAATCGTGGTTGGTCCATATCTGAAACTGCACCAGTGCGGTCTGCCGAAAAAAATGGCTTTGGAACTGTTCAAGCCGTTTATTTACGGCAAACTGGAACGCAACGGTCTGGCAACCACCATCAAAGCGGCCAAAAAAATGGTCGAGCGTGAAGGTCCGGAAGTCTGGGATATTCTTGAAGAAGTGATCCGTGAACATCCGGTCATGCTGAACCGTGCACCGACACTGCATCGTCTGGGTATCCAGGCGTTTGAACCGTTGCTGATCGAAGGTAAAGCGATCCAGCTGCATCCATTAGTGTGTGCGGCATTTAACGCTGACTTTGACGGTGACCAAATGGCCGTGCACGTGCCGTTGTCACTGGAAGCACAGTTGGAAGCACGTTCTTTGATGATGGCGACCAACAATATTCTGTCACCAGCCAACGGTGAGCCAATCATTATCCCGTCGCAGGACGTGGTATTAGGTCTGTATTACATGACCCGTGCTTTGGTGAACGAAAAAGGTGAAGGTAGCCGCTTTGCGGATATTACTGAATTGCGCCGTGCCTATGACAACAAAGCAGTTTCGCTGCATGCCAAAGTCACCGTGCGTTTGGATGAAACCGACATTACCAAGCCAGAGCTTGAGCAAAACCGTCGGATCCGTGTTGAAACCACGGTTGGCCGGGCGATTTTATTCAGCATTGTGCCGAAAGGTCTGCCGTTCTCAGTTGTTGACCGCACCATGACCAAAAAAGCCATCGGTGATTTGATCAATACCTGTTATCGCCGGCTGGGTCTGAAAGACACCGTTATTTTTGCTGATCAGCTGATGTATTTGGGCTTTAGTCAGGCCACCCAGTCAGGCGCATCAGTAGGTGCAGATGACATGGTGATCCCGCAAGCCAAAGCAGAAATTCTGGCCAAAGCCGAAGCTGAAGTTGAAGAAATTGCCAGCCAATATGCTTCTGGTCTGGTGACCGATGGTGAACGTTACAACAAGATCATCGATATCTGGTCACGCACCAATGATCAAATTGCCAAAGCGATGATGGAAGGTATCGGTAAAGATATCGTCACCGATCGTGATGGTAATGAAGTTGAACAGCAATCGATGAACTCCATTTACATGATGGCCGATTCAGGTGCCCGGGGTAGTGCAGCGCAGATCCGTCAGCTGGCCGGTATGCGGGGTCTGATGGCCAAGCCGGATGGTTCGATCATCGAAACGCCAATCACTGCGAACTTCCGTGAAGGTCTGGACGTACTGCAATACTTTATTTCGACGCATGGTGCGCGTAAAGGTCTGGCCGATACCGCATTGAAAACGGCGAACTCCGGTTACCTGACCCGTCGTCTGGTTGACGTATCACAAGATCTGGTGGTCGTTGAAGAAGATTGCGGCACGGTACACGGTATCAGCATGACCCCCATCATCGAAGGTGGTGATGTGGTTGAAGGCCTGGGCGAACGGGTATTGGGTCGCGTGGTGGCCGAAGATGTCATTAACAGTGACGGTAATGTGGTATTAACTGCCGGCACCATGATTGATGAAGCTTCGGTTACCAAGCTGGAAAAAGAAGGTATCGACGAAGTAATGGTGCGTAGTGCCATTACCTGTGAATCACGCTATGGCGTTTGTAGCGCCTGTTATGGTCGTGACCTTGGTCGTGGTCATAAGATCAATGTTGGCGAAGCGGTCGGTGTTATCGCTGCCCAGTCGATTGGTGAGCCGGGTACCCAGCTGACCATGCGGACCTTCCACATTGGTGGTGCGGCATCACGTACCGCTGCTGATAACTCTGTTGTGCTGAAATTCAAAGGCCGTATCCGTTACTACAACATTAAGTCGGTCGAAAACAAAGCCGGTAAATTCGTGGCGGTATCGCGTTCGGGTGAATTGCACCTGATTGATGAAAATGGCCGTGAACGGGAACGTTACAAGATCCCATACGGTGCTGAAATCACAGTGCCGGATAATGAAGCAGTCGAAGCTGGTCAGGTTGTTGCTAACTGGGATCCGCATACCCATCCGGTTGTTACCGAGGTGAAAGGTCATGTTCGTTTAAGTGATCTGGTGGAAGGTGTCACCGTTGATAAACAAGTGGATGAAGTTACCGGTCTGACCAGTTTGATCATCCGTGAACCAAAACAACGTAGCAGTGCGGCCAAAGATATGCGGCCGATGGTTAAGTTGGTGGATGATAACGGTAACGACGTCAATATTATCGGTACCGATATTCCGGCCCAATACTTCCTGCCGGGTGGTGCGATTGTTCGTGTCACGGATGGTATGGAAGTTGAAGTCGGTGATATCCTGGCGCGTATTCCGCAGGAAAGCAGTAAAACCCGCGACATCACCGGTGGTCTGCCACGTGTTGCCGACTTGTTTGAAGCCCGTAAGCCAAAAGATCCGGCTTTGATGGCGGAAATTAGCGGTACTATCAGCTTCGGTAAAGAAACCAAAGGCAAACAGCGCCTGATCATTACGCCGAAAGAAGGTGAGCCACATGAAGAGTTGATTCCGAAGTGGCGTCATATTTCGGTATTCGAAGGTGAGCACATCGAAAAAGGTGAAATGATTGTTGACGGTCCGGAAGATCCGCATGACATTCTGCGCCTGAAAGGTGTACTGGCTTTGACCAATTACATGGTCAGTGAAGTGCAGGAGGTTTACCGACTGCAAGGCGTTAAAATCAATGATAAGCATATCGAGGTGATTGTTCGCCAGATGCTGCGTAAAGTTGAAATTGATGCGGCGGGTGACAGCAAATTTCTCAAAGGCGAACAAGTTGAGTTCGACCGGGCACTGGATGCCAACGATGACCTGCGTGCCCAAAATAAAGTGGAAACTTTGTTTACTCCATTGCTGTTGGGTATTACCAAAGCATCGCTGGCCACGGAGTCGTTTATTTCAGCGGCATCGTTCCAGGAAACTACCCGCGTACTGACGGATGCGGCCGTTACCGGTAAGAGTGATAACCAGCGTGGTCTGAAAGAAAACGTTATTGTTGGTCGCCTGATTCCGGCCGGTACCGGTTTGGCTTACCATAAAGAGCGTCATCGCCGCCGCCATGGTGAACCTGCGCCGGTAGCAGAAGCAACGGCAGTTGACGTTGTTGAAAATAATGAGGAAGAAACCAACGAAGCTGGTTAAAGGCCTTGACGGCTTTGATTGAAGCGGGGTAAAATTCCTCCTCTTTGTCGGGCACCTTTTATCAGGTGCCCGCTTTTTACTGGAATGGCAATGCGAGAATAATAGTATCGCAGGCTGCCACCATAAGTTATTTGTTAAGGTTGTATTTGATGGCAACGATAAACCAGTTGGTTCGCAAACCAAGATTGAAGCAAAAGAAAAAGAACAACGTTCCTGCGTTGCAGGCGTGTCCGCAGCGTCGTGGTGTCTGTACCCGTGTTTACACAACAACACCTAAAAAGCCTAACTCGGCAATGCGTAAAGTTGCTCGTGTTCGCTTAACCAACGGTTTTGAAGTTACCTCGTACATCGGTGGTGAAGGCCATAACCTGCAAGAGCATAGTGTGGTGCTGATTCGCGGCGGTCGTGTTAAAGACTTACCGGGTGTTCGTTATCATACAGTCCGTGGTGCTTTGGATACCTCAGGTGTCTCAGCGCGTCGTCAGGGCCGTTCAAAATATGGTGCCAAACGTCCTAAAGGCTAAATTTAGTCCGGACGTTTATCCCAAGTAAAGAATTAGGAAACAGAGATGCCAAGAAGAAGGGTTGTCGCCAAACGTGAAGTGTTGCCAGATCCAAAGTTTTCAAACATTGGTCTGACAAAATTCATAAACGTCATCATGAAAGATGGCAAAAAATCGGTTGCTGAAAAAATTACTTACGGCGCACTGGATACAGTTGCGGAAAGTAAAGGTGGCAATGGCTTGGAAATTTTCCAGAAAGCCATTGAAAACATCAGCCCGATGGTCGAAGTTAAGTCACGCCGCGTTGGTGGTGCAACTTATCAGGTTCCTGTTGAAGTGCGTGCGGAACGCCGCGTAGCACTGGCAATGCGCTGGTTGGTTGATGCGGCCCGTAAACGTGGTGAAAAATCCATGGGCAAGCGCCTCGCCGGTGAGTTGGCTGATGCTTATGAAGGTAAAGGCACCGCCGTTAAGAAGAAAGAAGATACCCACCGTATGGCAGAAGCCAACAAGGCGTTCTCTCACTTCAGATTTTAAGTTTTCTCCCTTGCCCGGCTGGTTCCGGGCAAGGTTTGTTCTTTAACATTGTTGATCGTAAAGAGTAGCTATCGTGCCACGTTCTACACCTATCAATCGATACCGTAATATCGGCATCATGGCGCACATCGACGCGGGTAAAACCACGACGACTGAGCGCGTGCTGTTTTACACCGGTATTTCGCATAAGATTGGTGAAGTCCATGATGGCGCGGCCACCATGGATTGGATGGAGCAAGAGCAAGAGCGAGGTATTACCATCACCTCTGCGGCCACCACCTGCTTCTGGGCTGGTATGGATCAACAATTTCCCCAACATCGCATCAATATTATCGACACCCCCGGGCACGTTGACTTCACTATTGAAGTTGAACGTTCACTGCGGGTACTTGATGGTGCAGTTGCTGTTTTCTGTGCGGTCGGTGGTGTTGAGCCACAATCTGAAACCGTCTGGCGTCAAGCCAATAAATACCATGTTCCCCGTTTAGCATTTGTTAATAAGATGGACCGTCAGGGTGCCAATTTCCTGCGTGTTGTCGAACAAATCAAAAAACGTCTGGGGGCACGTCCTGTTGTTCTGCAGTTGCCGATCGGTGCCGAAGAAAATTTCGAAGGTGTTGTCGATCTGGTTCGCATGAAAGCTATCTACTGGAATCAGGATGATATGGGGGCGACTTATGACGCCCGTGACATTCCTGCCGATATGCAGTCGCAATGTCAGCAATATCATGACGAGTTGGTTGAAGCTGCCGCCGAAGCTAACGAAA
>CAMPHB010000116.1 GCA_946885755.1 uncultured Methylophaga sp.
AACAAGGTCAACCAGCAAATTCTCGCCGGCATTCTGGAACATGCAGGTCATCAGACCCGACTTGCTGAAAGCGGGGAACAAGCGCTGGATATATTGACTGATGATTTATACGACATTGATCTGTTGATTGTTGATATGAATATGCCGGATTACTCGGGTCCGGAAGTCATTCGTGCCATGCGTTATATGGACACAAACCTTAACTTGCCAGTCATTATGCTGACCGCAGACGCCACGCCCGAGGCACATAAACGCAGTATTGACGCTGGTGCGGATGTGTTTTTAACGAAACCGATAGACTCCAGAGTTTTACTGGAAACAATTGCCAAATTAACTGCCAGTTCACCGCAAACTAAACTTGAGCAAACAGTCAGCGAACCTGCTAACAGAAATCAGGATTGGCTGGATATGCAAACACTGGAGGATTTGAGTCAACTGGGTGGCGGGCATGAATTTTTAGATCAATTAATTGCCGGCTTTATCAGTGATGGCGAAAAACACATTGATAATATCGCCAGAGCTGCCAGTAACGACTATCTGGTTTTCCGTGAGAGCTTGCATGCACTAAAAGGCTCTGCCGCTGAAATGGGCGCTTACCGCATCACTGAGCTTTGCCGCCAGGCAGAGAATCTGAAACCACAACAGTTAAATGAGCCTGAAACTGAAAAACTGGTTCAGTCACTGCTTGCAAGCTTTGAACAAACAGTGCAGATTCTGAACTCCACTGCTTTCAAAAAACGTTCTGGTGCCGAATAAATAATTAGCCAGCAATTCGTGCGCTTTGCCGTTGCACCAATCGTTTCATCATTCGCAGATCACGGCTTGTTAGTTGTAAAGCTGCATCAACCCATATTTTAGTGACGTCAATCAATTCCTGATAACTGACCGGGTTACAGTAATCTTTTACTTTTGCCATGGCACGATGGCTTATTGCGTGTTTATTAACACCATCTATATAACGATATACAGCAAGTTCTCCCTGTCCTGGCTCAGCCAGAATATCAACTACACCCATTTCATACAGTGTTTCTGCATCATATAACTCACCGCTCATAATCATTTGTTCAGCGACTCTTGTGCCTACTTTACGGCTTAACAGTGAAAATGCACCCATGCCCGGAAACAAGTTAAATATCACCTCCGGCAACCCCATTTTTGCGCCACGTTCAGCGATCAGGACATTACTGGATAAAGCCGACTCAAATCCGCCGCCAAGCGCATCACCTTTCACCAGGGCAATGGTTGTCAACTGCTCGCCCAAGTGAGACAAGTTGGCATACAGAACATCTACACAAAGTACCGCATAATCCATCAGCGCCTGACGATCGCCTTGCTCGATTGCATGGGCAAATTGCTCTAAGTCACCACCAAGATTAAAAACACCACTGACATCCGATGCCAATATCAGAAAATCGTATTTTTCCTGAGCACCGGCAGCAATTTCAGCACGGACATCAGCAAAATAATCGGCTATGTCTTGCAAAAGTGTTTTTGTAAAACAGGGACGCGGCTGCCCATCCATCAAAAACCAGCTGGCTTTGTACTGTGCATCATAGTGCGTCTTTAGCTGCTGATAACCACCGACCAATGCATTGTTAAGTATTCCATCATTTTGTTTTAGTAAAGCCATGGCATTCATCATCATCTCCTTGAAAACCCATCTCACAACGACCCTGTACATCGTTGGCAGGGTAAGCTGGTAAGGAGAAAGCATGAAATGTGCCGCAATTCAAAAAAATGGTTTCCCCACTGATAACGGCGGTTTTGGGAAAAGCCACCAGAAAATATTTTTAATATATAAATCAGCTAGATAGGTATAGACAAGGCTTTAACATGCGCCAATACAGCCTGTTGTAAACCAGAGACCTGATAGCCGCCTTCCATCACTGAAACCAGCCGTCCCTCGCAGAATTGCTCAGCCAGTTGCATCATCAGCCGGGTAAGTGCCTGAAAACCGTCATCGGTAATTTTATGACAACCGAGCAAATCATCGATCCGGCTGTCAAAGCCCGCTGACAACAGCATCAAATCGGGTTGAAAAGCTTCAGCAGCCGGTAGCAAATATTGCTCAAAAGCCGACAGGATCTCAGCATCACCGCTGCCACACGGTAAATGCACATTGATGTTAAATCCCTCACCTTTGCCACTGCCAGTTCGCTCTGGCAGACCGGTGCCGGGATAGGCATTCATGTCGTGCGTTGAAAAAAATAAAACACTGGGATCATCGTAAAACGCCCATTCCGTACCATTGCCATGGTGATAATCCCAATCGGCAATGAGGATTTTTTTAAGCCCGTATTGCTGCTGGGCATAACGGGCAGCAATAGCAACATGATTAAAAAAACAAAAACCTTCTTCCCGGCCGGTGTTAGTCGCATGATGCCCCGGCGGTCTTGAAGCACAAAAAGCATTTTTCACCTGCCCGGCCATCACCGCATCGACACAGGCCAGTAAACCACCAGTTGCCAGACGGGCAATTTCGTAAGCATTGGCATCGTGACGTTTTATTGACGCACAATGTTCAGGGGAATGAATAGTTTGTAACCAGGTTTCACTGGCAGGATTGGCCGTCAGTCTTAACAGTTGGCCGGCAATATCTGCATGACTGAGCGTTTTGGCCACAGCCTCATAACGAGCAGGTGATTCCGGATGATCAATTGCAATTAAATGTTCAGCAAAACGTTTATCCAGCAATATGCCGGTTAATGGCTGCGACTTTGTTGCCTGCAGTTTTGCAGGCAGCAGCGCCAGCGGGCCTAGTTTGAGGAAATCACGTCTTTGCATAAGCCACCACTATGGGCATATCTGAACCAGCTTTATGGTGCCACAATTTCCGCTGGTTTTACTGAACAGCAGCCTCTAGCACCGTTGCAATGGGTAAAGGTTTACCCAAATGATAACCCTGCACAAAGTCGACACCAATATCCTGCAGTTTGTCGAGAATGGCCGCGTTTTCGACAAACTCTGCGATAGTCTCCAGTTGCATGACATGACCAATTTCATTAATGGCTTTAACCATCTCGGCATCAAATGGGTCATCGATAATATCGCGCACAAACATCCCGTCAATCTTGATGGCATTAACCGGTAGGTTCTTTAAATAACCAAACGATGACAAGCCGCTGCCAAAATCATCCAGGGCAAACTGACAGCCGAGTGCTGTCAATGTATTGATGAAATAAGTGGCTTCACGCAAATTGGCAATGGCCGCCGTTTCAGTGATCTCGAAACTGAGTAATTCAGGCTTAAACTGCGCTTTATTAAGCACTTGTACGATATGCTCGAGTAAATGCCGGTTGCCTAAAGATGCGCCCGATAAATTAACTGCCAAATGCTCAATATGGGACAGTTGCTGATGATGCTGATTCAGCCAGTGAACGGTTTCATCAATCACCCAGCGATCAACCCGCTCTGATAAATTAAAACGCTCAGCTGTCGGTAAAAAAGCGCCGGGGGTAATCAGTTTTCCTTGCCGGCTGTATAACCTGACCAATACCTCATATCGCTGCTTACGCTGCGCCTGCAGACTGATGATTGGTTGTACAAACAAAGCCATGCGCGATTGATTCAGCGCTTCTTTTATCTCATTTACCCAGCGGAATTCACCGGCCTGCTCGACCAGTTGGGCATCATCATGCTGATATAAATAAACGCAGTTCCGACCTGAGCGTTTGGCGGCAAAACAGGCAGAATCCGCTTGTTTGAGCACTTCCGTAACACTGATGGTTTGTCTGTCAATTCGGGTCATACCAATACTGACACCAATGCTGAACATCTGGGAATCCCAGATAAACTGGAAAGACTCCACTACTTTACGGATTTCATCGGCAACTAAATGCGCCTGCTCTACATCACAGTGCTCCATTAAAATACCAAATTCATCGCCCCCCAGCCGCGCCAGAATATCGTTTTTACGGGTCCGTTTACTAAGTTGCCGGCTTAACTGGCGCAGTAACTCATCACCGGCAATATGACCGCAGGTATCGTTAATGACCTTAAACTGGTCCAAATCCAGAAAACACAGAGCATGCTGAACGTCATTGTCATGAGCTTCTGATACCAGATTGGCTAATCTGCGCTCAAATTCACTGCGGTTAATTAAACCGGTCAGATCATCATGTGCTGCCCGGTGTGACAGCTCTGAAGCCAATGCTCTTGCCTCAGTCACATCTTCCTGAATCGCCACAAAATGGGTAATTTCCTGTTGTGGGTTTTTAATAGGTGCCACATAGACACGGGCCCAATAGGCTTCACCATTTTTACGTTTATTTTCCAGTTCCCCGACCCATTCCTGTCCATCGGTGATGGTTCGCCACATCGACTTACAAGCCCCTTTAGTGGTGAAAGCTGACTTAAACAATCGCGGGGTTTTGCCGACACTTTCCTGCAGTGAATAGCCGCTGATTTGTTCTGAACGAGGATTCACATACTCAATCACCCCCTCATGATCGGTAATCATGATGCCATTGGGGCTGGCTTCAACAGCACTGGAGAGTTTTACTAAATGGGCACGATTTTCTGATAATTGCTGATTCGCTTCGCGCAGTTCTGTGGTCCGCGCTTCAATCATACTTTCACGCTGGGCAACCTCCCAATTCAGATCATCCAGCAACCGCTGATTTTTTGCCTGTAACTTCAGACCATCAAGGATATTCCGATTAGCACGCCGGGCCAGCGAAATCATAAACAGAAAATACGCGTACAAACCAAATAATAAAAAATAAGGCATTGCTTGCCACTGCGCCTGAATCATAATTTGATACGCCGTTATAGACGTTAGCATCAGCACTGGCGGCACGGTATAAGCCATAAAAGCGGTGAATGAAGCTGCCAAAACAGGAACAGCGGCAGCAATAACCGCACTTATCAGAATATAAAACAGCGTATTTATCTGAATATCATCAATCAGCACATAAAACATGCTGGTACTGCCCCAGGCGATACCAACTATCAGCGTGAGCAGCGTGTAAAGATTCATCCACTGCTTAACATTCAGCAGATGCGGGCGACGGTTAAACTGCCACCAGACCAGTAACCGTACAAAGGAGAATGCCGAGATCGCCAGCGACCACAACGCCAGCAACTGACCCTGTTCGTGTTGCCAGAAAAGTAAAGCAAACAGCCAGGAAACACTGATAACAGTGAGATTTGAGAAAGGTGCTTGCTGATATAACAGTCGCGCCTGTTGCCGGATAATGGCGG
>CAMPHB010000117.1 GCA_946885755.1 uncultured Methylophaga sp.
CGGTTTCAGGCGGAAGGTGTGGAACTGCGTGGCTGTGAAAGGGTAAGACAAATTCTCCCTGATGCCGTTGCCGCCACGGAAGCCGACTGGGATACTGAATATCTGGCAGAAATTCTGGCGATCCGCATTGTTGATAGTGTTGATGCGGCGATGGATCATATTCACCGCCACAGCTCAGGGCATACTGAAAGCATTGTTACGCAGAACTATGACACGGCGCGGCGGTTTTTGCGCGAAGTCGATTCCAGCTCAGTAATGGTCAATGCTTCGACCCGCTTTGCCGATGGCTTTGAATATGGTTTGGGCGCCGAAATCGGTATTTCCACCGATAAACTGCATGCCCGTGGACCGGTTGGACTCAACGGCCTGACTTCACAAAAATGGATCGTGCTGGGCAGTGGCCAAATCCGTCAATAATTTGCCTGCAGTCGGTATTTTCGGCGGCACTTTTGATCCGGTGCACTTCGGCCATTTGCGCAGTGCACTGGAAGTCTGTCAGCAACTGGATTTGGATCACGTCCGGCTAATGCCTTGCCATGTGCCACCACATCGGCCACAACCGCAGCTTAAAGCCGCTGAAAGACGGTTACTGCTGGAGCTGGCAGTAAAAAGTTGCCCAGCTTTGATTGTTGATGATCGAGAGTTAACGCGCGACGGGCCATCCTATTCCGTTGATACATTGCTCAGTCTGCGCAGTGAATTCCCCGATAATCCGCTGTTTCTGATTCTCGGCAGTGATGCGTTCCGGCAAATTGATAGCTGGTCGCGCTGGACACAACTGCTGGATCTGGCACATATCGTTGTTATGCAGCGGGCTGGCGAAGCACTGGATTTATCAACAGCATTACAAAAATGGCTATCAGAAAACCTTGGGCGGCCCGCTGACAGGACATTAGCCGCCGGTAAAATCTGGCCAGTGGCTGTCACACCTTTGGCGATATCTGCCACGGAGATCCGGGTGCAGAGAACGAACGGCGAATCAGTACAGTTTTTATTACCAGAAGCAGTATTGACCACCATCGATCAACTGGGTTGGTATCCTGCCCAAAACTGATGGCTGAACTGTTTTTTATTGTTTCCAAAGTTGCCTGGAGCCTGATTAGCCCGAGCGCGCTATTTGTCTGGTTAATACTACTGGCGCTGGTTTTGCTGCATTTCGGTTATCTTCGCGTTGCCAAATTGCTGTTGTCTGTACTGTTGGTCATCGCGCTGACAGTGATGGCTTATCCGATGGGTGATGTGTTGCTGGAACCGCTGGAAAAACGCTTTACGGTGCCGGCCGAGCTGCCATCGAATATTGACGGCATTATTGTGCTGGGCGGTGGAGAACAATTAAAAACCTCACTCAGCTGGCAAACAGCGCAAATCGGCGACGCTGGCGATCGTTACTTAGCCGCTGCGATGCTGGCAAGACACTACCGGCAAACACCTGTGTGGGTAAGTGGTGGCAGTAATTTACTGCAAATGCCGGATCATAAAGCGGTGGCCGATATCCATCGTCAGTTGCTGGCAATGGCCGGGGTGCCGCCGGAGCAGATTCATATTGAACAAAACAGTCGTAATACCTTTGAAAACCTGCAAAATCTGCAACAGCTTTTACCCGGCGGCGAGACTAAGTTTTTGCTGGTGACATCGGCATTTCATATGCCGCGCAGTATCGGTATCGCCCGCCAGCTTGGTTTGAATGTCATTGCTTATCCGGTTGATTACCGCAGTCAGCGCAGCGCACAGCGACAGTGGGATTTTGCGCTGTTTGAGCATTTACAAACACTGGAACTGGCTGTTCGTGAATGGCTGGGCCTTGTTGCCTATTATTTCAGCGGCAAAACCAGTCAGCTGTTGCCCGGCCCGGTGACCGACACAGACGACAGCGTCGATGTGCGCTAAACTATAACTTATACGAACTAACGGAGAAGCCGATGCAGGCTGAACAACTGAAATTACTGGTTATTGATGCACTTGAAGACATCAAAGCCGAAGAAATCACGGTGCTTGATGTCACCGGTATGACCGATGTGACCGACTTTATGATCATTGCCACCGGTAAATCTTCCCGGCAGGTAAAAGCACTGGCAAATGAAGTTGTCGTGCAAGCCAAAGCCGCCGGTGTCATGCCGCTGGGCGTTGAAGGTGAAGATGTCGGTGAATGGGCGCTGGTCGATCTGGGTGATGTCATCACCCACATCATGACACCACCAACACGCGCGACCTACAATCTGGAAAAACTCTGGCGGGTTGAAAACGCCCAGGCGGCTGCGGCAGACGGTGAATGAAACTGAAATTGCTCGCTGTCGGCCAGAAAATGCCACAGTGGGTCAGTGACGGTTTTAACGAATATGCCCGCCGCCTGCCACGCGATTGCAGTTTACAACTGATTGAAATTGCGCCGGCCAAGCGTGGTAAAACCAGTCAACCGCAACAATGGCTGCAGGAAGAGGGTAAACGCATACTGTCCAGTGTAGACAACAGTGATCATGTCGTTGCCCTGGATGTACTGGGTAAGCCCTGGAGTACACCGCAACTCGCCGATAATCTCGCCGGCTGGCAGCACCAAGGACAGGATGTCAGCCTGCTAATCGGCGGCCCGGATGGTCTTGCCGAGGAATGTTTACAGCGCGCCAATCAGCGCTGGTCATTGTCGGCATTGACTTTACCGCATCCGCTGGTGCGGGTGGTGCTGGCCGAACAGCTCTACCGCGCCTGGACAATTCTGCAAAACCACCCCTATCATCGCGCATGAATTTGCCACCGATTTATCTTGCTTCGGGCTCACCCCGCCGGCGTGAGTTGCTGACACAGATCGGGGTTTCATTCGATGTGCTAAAAATCGACATTGATGAATCGCCGCAAACTGGTGAAGCTCCGGAAGCTTATGTCCGGCGGGTGGCAATCGATAAAGCTAAAGCTGGGCTGATTTTGCGAGAACAACTGGATTTAACGGCAAGACCAGTATTGGCAGCCGATACCAGTGTAGTGGTTGATAATGCCATTCTCGGTAAACCGGCCAGTCAATCAGAGGCCCGGAAATTTATTCAGCGTTTGTCCGGCCGGCAGCATCAGGTCATCAGCGCGGTGGCACTGGCTACGGATAAAACTATCAAGGTTCGTAGTCAGTTAAATACAGTGCGCTTTGCCCGGCTCAGTGAAGCTGAAATTGACTGGTATGTGGCCAGTGGTGAGGGTAAAGACAAAGCCGGCGCTTATGCGATTCAAGGCCTGGCTGCACAATTTATCGAACACATTGAAGGTAGTTACGCCGGTATTATGGGATTACCTTTATTTGAAACCCGCCAACTGTTGCAGGATTATCTGAATCAATGAGCAGTGAACTGTTAATTAATGTCACGCCCAGCGAAACCCGCGCCGCGGTTGTTGAAAACGGGGTGTTACAGGAAGTTTTTATCGAGCGCAGTGAGTCGCGCGGGCTGGTTGGCAATATTTACAAAGGTAAGGTCTGCCGGGTGTTGCCGGGTATGCAGGCGGCCTTTGTTGAAATCGGTCTGAGCCGGGCGGCGTTTTTACATGCTTCAGATATTTCTATTCCTAAAGGCCAGTCCGGTGATTTGGAAGCCAGTATTGTCACACCGCCAATCACCAGTTTATTACGTGAAGGCCAGGAATTGCTGGTGCAGGTCATTAAAGATCCGATGGGCAGCAAAGGGGCACGTTTAACCACGCAGTTATCGGTCTCATCGCGGTATCTGGTCTATATGCCAGAGGCCGAGGGTATCGGCATTTCGCTGAAAATTGAAGGTGAAGAAGAGCGTGAGCGTTTAAAAAACTGTCTGCTGGCCAAAATGCCGATAGACAGTGGTGGCTATATTCTGCGCACGGCTGCCGAGGGTGTCAGTGATGTCGAAATTGCTGCAGATCTGAAATTTTTACACCGTTTATGGCAACAATTGATGGAGCGGCGTAAAACGATGCAATGCGGCGAATCATTATATGAAGATTTGCCGTTGGCGCTGCGGGCGTTGCGGGATTTATTCTCGCCGGAAATCGAGCGGATCCGCATTGATGCCGTTGACAGCTTTGAGGCGGCGCAGGCTTTTGCTGACAGTGTTATGCCGGAATGCCGGGACCGCCTCGAATGGTATCAGGGGCCACGGCCGTTGTTTGATTTGTTTGGTGTGGAAGATGAGATCCAAAAAGCGCTGGAGCGCAAAGTACCACTGAAATCGGGTGGTTATCTGATTTTTGATCAGACCGAAGCGATGACCACGGTAGATGTGAATACCGGCGGTTTTGTCGGCCATAAAAATCTCGAAGAAACCATTTTCAAAACCAATTTAGAAGCAGCTCATGCCATTGCCCGACAACTGCGGGTGCGTAATCTTGGCGGCATTATCATTATCGACTTTATCGATATGGAAGAAGAAAGCCACCGCGAACAGGTGCTCAGAGCATTGGAAAAAGCCATGTTACAGGACCGTGCCAAACACAATATCAGCGCGGTATCAGAACTTGGACTGGTGGAAATGACCCGCAAACGGACCCGCGACAGTCTGGGCCATATTTTGTGTGAGCCTTGTCCCTGCTGCGCCGGTAAGGGTTATACCAAAAATGTTGAAACGGTGTGTTACGAGATTTTCCGCGAGATCCTGCGCGAATCCAAACAATATGAAACACGGCAGTTTTTGATCCTTGCCTCGCAGGACGTGATTGACCGGCTCAATGATGAAGATTCCACCAAAGTCGCTGAACTGGAACAACTCATTGGGAAACCCATTCTGTTTCAAAACGAACCGCAGTATGGTCGTGAGCAGTACAACGTGGTGCTGATGTAGCATGTCTTTGTTTCGTAAAGGATTACATATCGCCGGCCGGCAGTTGGTTATTGTCGCCGGTGTTGTTGCGGCACTGATTTTATTATTGATTGGCAGTGTTGCCTGGCTGTCTGATGCCGTTGCGGAACGCAAAGACGAGATTGCCAGCTGGGCTGGAGAGCGAAGCGGTTATCAGATTGAAATTGGCGAAGCCGGCCTCTACTGGCTGGATTTTTTGCCAAAACTGATGCTCAGTAATGTCAGTGTATTAACGCCGGATAGTCAGCGATCCGTAATCGAATTTGACAAGTTATATGTTGGTGTTGATTTGCTGAGCAGCCTGGATGCCGGACAGGCGGTTATTGACAGTGCCAAGGTCAGTGGTTTGCGGCTCGGTGTAAAACGTGATGCAAACGGTCAATTTTCGGTA
>CAMPHB010000118.1 GCA_946885755.1 uncultured Methylophaga sp.
TTCCAGCACATCACTGCAAGCAAGCAGATCTTGATTCATAGGCAGTTCGTCAACTTTCATGAATTGACCATTTGCAAAATCTAATCCAACTTATCAGGTAAACGAAAAACCTATTTTTAAGATATTGATTTACAAATGATTTATTTTGAAAAATGCTTTTTAAACCGAGATTTTCAGCTTTAAAGCAACCACAGCTTCAGATTATACGCACAGTTTTGGTGCGTTAGTGGATTACATACTATTGGCAGGACGTGCGGGCAATGTCTGGCCCTGTCCCGGTAGTGCACCTTGCGGATTGTCACGAGTTCGGGGGTTGAGCAAAATACTATTACGTTGCAGATGGAATTTAATGGTGGCGCTCTGTGCCAACTCCTCGCCATTGGCATTCATCACTACCGCCGATAGCGTATGGGTGCCACGATCCACATTCGCCAGATTAAAACTCAAACCGGCGCGCGGTTGACCATAAGGCCGGCCATCCATACGCAGTTGAATCATGTCTCCCCGTTGCTGGCTGAGCGCCGGCCGGATCTGGATATTGACTGTCAGGTTACCATCATTAACACGCAACGCTTCATCATCCTGCGGACTGGCAATTTGCAGCTCATAATTTGGCGCCGGCGGCATCTCTTCTTCTGCCCCGTCTTCAGTTTGTTCTGAATCTGCCTGTACTTCAGGTGGAATAATCACCGGTGAATAAGTGGATGGTTCAGGCAATTCAATTTGTTGTGCGTTGGCTGAAGGCTGGTCTGAGTAAACCGTATTACCATTTTCATCCACCCAGCGATACACCTCCGCGGTGACCGGCAGCATGACAAACATCAGCAAAAAGCATAAATATTTCATGGTCTTAATATAGGCCAGCCAGGCCGGCGGCGCAAGCCACTAGTACAAACAAAAACGCCTCCACTAGGGAGGCGTTTTGCAAAGCTTAAGCGCTTAAATTTAGACGCTGTAATACAGGTCAAATTCAGCTGGGTGTGTTTCCATCCGCAGACGGGTCACTTCTTCCATCTTCAGATCGATATAACCATCGATCATGTCATCAGTGAATACACCACCTTCCGTTAAGAAAGCACGATCTTTGTCCAATTCTGCCAATGCTTGATCCAGTGCATGACATACTTTTGGAATCGCTGCATCTTCTTCTGGCGGCAAGTCATACAAGTCTTTATCCATAGCATCGCCAGGGTGGATCTTGTTTTTGATACCGTCCAGACCGGCCATCATCATTGCTGAGAAAGCGAGGTATGGGTTGGCAGAAGGATCCGGGAAACGTACTTCAATACGACGTGCTTTTGGATTGCTGACAAACGGAATACGAATTGATGCACTGCGGTTGCGGGCAGAGTAAGCCAGCATAACCGGTGCTTCAAAACCTGGTACCAGACGTTTGTAGCTGTTGGTACCCGGGTTGGTGAACGCATTCAGTGCTTTGGCATGTTTGATGATACCGCCGATGTAAAACAAAGCAGTTTCAGACAGGCCGCCGTATTTATTACCGGTAAACAGGTTATCACCGCCTTTGGCCAGTGACTGATGCACGTGCATACCGCTACCGTTATCGCCAACCAGTGGTTTAGGCATGAAAGTCGCTGTTTTACCATAAGCATGGGCAACGTTGTGAACAACGTATTTCAGAATCTGTACTTCGTCAGCTTTTTTCACCAGCGTATTAAAACGGGTACCGATTTCGCACTGACCAGCAGTTGCTACTTCATGGTGATGTACTTCAGTGACCAGACCCATTTCTTCCATGGTCAGACACATTGCTGAACGGATATCCTGCAATGAATCGACTGGTGGTACCGGGAAGTAACCGCCCTTAATGCTTGGACGGTGACCCATGTTGCCATCTGGAAATACTTTTTCAGTATTCCAAGAAGATTCTGAAGAGTCGATCTTATAGAAGGAACCTGAGATGTTAGTTCCCCAACGAACATCATCCAAAATGAAAAATTCCGGCTCAGGACCAAAGAAAGCAGTATCGGCAAGACCAGTTGATTCCAAATAGGCTTCGGCACGTTTGGCAACGCTGCGCGGGTCACGCTCGTAGCCTTGCATAGTTGCCGGCTCAACGATATCGCAACGGATAATGATAGTGCTGTCATCCATAAATGGATCCATCACCGCGGTAGACGGATCCGGCATCAAAATCATGTCAGATTCGTTAATACCTTTCCAACCGGCAACTGATGAACCATCAAACATAACGCCTTCAGAAAATGTATCCTCACTGATGCCATGCGCAGGGTAAGAAACGTGTTGCTCTTTACCGCGGGTATCGGTGAAACGGAAATCGACGAACTTGACGTCCTCGTCTTTCATTATCTGTAAAACATTTTCGACTGACATGTAAATTCTCCAAATTAAAAATGCACCGCCGGGTGCCTCAAAAACGCAATCTAATTAACAGCACAAAGCTTGCCAACCTCTGCAACGCACTGAAATCAACCATTTAGGTGCAACGCCGCAGTCATGTCGCACCATAAAAGTGCAAAATAAATCCTAAAAGCACCATCATGGTGCTTCGCACCAGCAAGGAACATAAAGTCGCGAACCGCTGGTAGTCTGCCGAGTGATGAATATGCGGGATTCTCGCCCAAGCAGACCTTTCTTGCAATGCAAACTCTGGTAAACAACTGCCTGGGGCTAAACTGACCAGACCCGCAATGATTAACATATGGGCAGGCGAGTTAAGCCAGATGCGGTTTACAGCCTATCCGTGTTATCAGTGTGCTGTGATAGCAGTTGTTAAACAAATATCGGTTTAGCGTTCAGTGCTAACTGAATTTGATTGTTTACGCGGTACCGCCCACGGTCAGTTTGTCGATTTTTAAAGTCGGCTGCCCAACCCCAACCGGCACACTCTGGCCTTCTTTGCCACAATTGCCGATACCGGTATCCAACTGCAAATCATCGGCAACCATGCTGATCCGGTTCATCACTTCCGGGCCGTTACCAATCAATGTGGCACCTTTAACCGGCCGGGTGACTTTACCGTTTTCAATCAGGTAGGCTTCACTGCTGGAAAACACAAATTTGCCGGAGGTGATATCCACCTGACCACCGCCAAAGTTCACGGCGTAAATGCCCTTTTTCACCGAAGCAATAATTTCTTGCGCCTCATGTGGTCCCGGCAACATATAGGTATTGGTCATACGCGGCATCGGTAAATGCGCGTAAGACTCACGCCGGCCATTGCCGGTCGCGCGCATGCCCATCAAACGGGCATTCAGCTTATCCTGCATATAACCTGTCAGACGGCCATTTTCGATGAGCGTTGTCGACTCGGTGGGTGTACCCTCATCATCAATACTGAGTGAACCACGTCGATCCAGCATGGTGCCGTCATCAACCACAGTACATAAATCAGAGGCCACTTTTTCGCCCATCCGGCCGGAAAAAGTTGAGCTGCCACGGCGATTAAAATCCCCTTCAAGACCATGTCCAACCGCTTCATGTAATAAGACGCCAGGCCAACCCGACGCTAATACCACCGGCATACTGCCGGCTGGCGCATCAACGGCTTCCAGATTCACCAATGCCTGACGAACCGCTTCTTTTGCATAGCTTTCAGGTAAGTCATTATCGGCAAAATAATGATAATCCAGACGCCTACCACCACCGGCACTGCCCCGTTCACGGCGGCCATTGACCTCAACGATAACACTGACATTCATCCGAATCAGTGGCCGGATATCAGCTGCCAGCGTGCCATCACTGGCCATAATCAGCACCTGATCAACTTCACCCGCCAGACTGACTGTCACCCGCTTAACCCTTGGATCGGCAGCCCTTGCAGCGTTATCCGCCGTGCGCAATAACGTAAGTTTGGCTTCGGCTGACATTGTGGAAATCGGGTCAATATTCTGATAAAACGCCGGCGCACTAACCGAAGCGGGTATTTTCAGCTGTGCCTGCTGACCACTTTTAACCACTGCCTGCGCCGCTTTACAGGCGTCCAGCAACGCAGATTTATTCAATACATCTGAGTAAGCAAAACCGGTTTTTTCACCGCTACAGGCACGCACACCGACGCCTTGATCCAGATGAAAACCACCGTCTTTGATAATGCCATCTTCCAGCAGCCAGTTTTCGGAACGGCTACGCTGAAAATACAGATCAGCATAATCAATGCCTGGCCGCATGGTGGCGCCGAGTGCTGCTTGCAAATCGGTTAACTGCAAATCTGATGGTTGCAGTAACTCAGTATCCAGAACGTCAAAATAGCTTGCTGTCATTGCCTTTCGCGCAGTCTCAAAAACATTTGATCATAGCAGACATCATGGTTGCTCTGCTGTTTGCAACTTCATCTCCGGCGCATCCCAGGGGCCGGTTAGCTGATAACGGTAGGTAATAATATCGACCAGTTCTTTATCAAACAGATTACTGGCCAGTTTATCGGCGATAAAAATAGCCGTGCCAACGCCAAGACCAATCGGACCACCCGCCACTGCGCCCGCTAATGGCAAGGTTGAAGCTACATTTGGCGTGATTTGCACGGTCTGATTATAGGTCCGTTCAACCAGATTGATAGGCCCTGTCACAGTGACTAATGCACTGTCACCGCGCATTTGCAGATTGTTGGTGGAGGCCAGTCCATCAGCAAAATCAAAACGCCCGCTAATGCTTTTGAAACTAAATCCCGAACCGAACAAATCACTGAAATCCAGTGACAGCCGCCTTGGAATAGCGGTAAAACTTAATAAACCAAAAATCCGTCCGGCCGCGCCCGGTTCAACATCTTTCAACTGACCACTACCGACGTCCAGTTGCATTTGTCCGAGCAAATCACGGCGATCGAAGTTCAGCGGTGCATCCGGCCAGGTAAACTTGCCGTCAACCTTGACGCGTTTGGCTGAAATGGCCGGCTGGTAACCTAAGTCCGCCAGCAAATTGGCCAGGTCATCACTGCTTAATTGCAGGGTTAACTGGGTATTATCACCGGCATCAGTACGCCGCCAGTCACCGCTGGCATTGGCCTGTAATGTCGGCGATTGTAAACTCGCCGATACCAGTTGCCAGCGCAGCGGGTCACGAACTGCCCGGGCTTGCAAACGGCCAAGCTTCATATCATCAAGCGTTAAATTATCAATATTCAGCTGAAAACCAGGCCACAAATCAGGGCGGCTGGCAC
>CAMPHB010000119.1 GCA_946885755.1 uncultured Methylophaga sp.
TCCAGATCCCTGTCAGCAAAATCATTAATCGCGCAGCCGGCACTGCGCATCAGCACCACACCCAGCGTAAAAATCACCAGCAGTTTGATGTCCGGCAATCCTTCAGCAGCGATCCAAAGCGCCATCAATGTCGGCCACAGCAGCAATAAGATACCGATCGGCCGGTCCAGCCGGGTAACTTGTAAATAGGGTTTTAAAAATGATGTTTTGCTATTTACCATTGATATTGTTCCGTTGCCGGTAAAAACACTTCACTGACCAGCAAAGTTTTGCCGCGCAGCGTAAAGCACGAGCGGCGCGCCCACAAGGATTGCATGTCAATCGCCGCAGCCTGACAAGCATGCCGGTTAAGCGGATGATCTGCCGGCAGCCGGCAGATTTCGATGCGGCCGCGCGTCACGCTGGGATCGTTAAATAACCACTGCCCCAGCGACGCATTACCGAGCCGCGACAGTCCCATTCTTAGGGTTGGATAACTTGCCAGTGGCACAATGGTACGTGCAAACACCCTTGGCTGTTGTCCATCCAGCAGACACACTTCCCGGCAATACACCCGCTGCCGACGATCAATATGCAGTGTCCGGGCCTCATCAATATTGGCTTTCTGCCAGCCGCTATTTACCACCCGCACTGAAAATGCCTGCTGGCTGTGGGCTTTTAATCTTGCTGTCAGCGAACCGGTATCCAGCAGCCAATCGGCCAGCGCCGCCGGTAGTCGGGCTTTGTGCGGGGTCAGCCATTGCGGATAAACATGCGACATCAGCATCAGTTTACACCTGCCCCAAATTAACTTTATCGGCAAACCAGCGATGGATCAGCGCTTTTGCCTCCGCCGGAGCCTTATTGATCAGTTCATCGGCAGCGCGGCTGACCGCCGGTAATAAATCCTGATCAGCCAGCAAATCAGCCACCCGAAACTGCGGCAAACCCGTTTGTCTGGTACCCAATAATTCACCGGGGCCACGGATCTGCAAATCCCGCTCGGCAATCACAAAACCATCATTACTTTCGCGCAGACATTTCAGCCGCGCCAGCCCGTTTTCAGACAACGGCGGGTGATACATCAGCAAACAATGGCTTTGCACGCTGCCGCGTCCTACCCGGCCGCGTAGTTGATGTAATTGCGCAAGGCCCAGCCGCTCGGCATTTTCAATGACCATCAAGCTGGCATTCGGCACATCGACGCCGACTTCAATCACCGTGGTCGCCACCAGCAAATCCGCTTCACCGTTTTTAAACGCCTGCATCACCGCCTCTTTTTCGGCAGCTTTCATACGGCCATGCACCAGCAATATTTTTAAATCCGGCAGTGCTGCCTGCAAACTGGCCGCCGTGTCTTCTGCGGCCTGACATTGTAAATGCTCCGACTCTTCAATCAGGGTGCAAACCCAATACACCTGACGCTGTTGCTGGCAGGCATGATGCACCCTTTCAATCACTTCCTGACGACGGTTATCGGCAACCACAGCAGTGGTCACCGGTTGGCGGCCCGGCGGTAATTCATCAATCACCGACACTTGCAAATCCGCATAGGCGGTCATGGCCAGCGTACGCGGGATGGGTGTTGCCGTCATCACTAATTGATGCGGATAACTGTTGAGCTTGCGGCCTTTATCACGCAAAGCCAGCCGTTGGTGCACGCCAAAGCGATGCTGCTCATCAATGATCACAAGGCCTAAATTGGCAAAAATCACCTCATCCTGAAACAGCGCATGGGTGCCGACCGCTACTTTGAGGTCACCGTTTTCCAATGCGGCAATGGCTTGACGGCGTTGTGCTGTCGTTTGTTTACCAGCACACCAGCCCACATTAATGCCCAGCGGCGTCAGCCAGTTGTTAAAAGTTTGAAAATGCTGCTCGGCCAGTAATTCAGTGGGCGCCATCATCACCGCCTGATATCCGCTGGCAACCGCCGCAATGGTTGCCAGCGCTGCAACCACGGTTTTACCGGAGCCAACATCACCCTGTACCAGTCGCTGCATTGGCAGTGGCTGTGCCAGATCCTGATAAATATCCTGTAGTACCCGCTGCTGGGCGGCGGTTAAAGCAAAAGGTAAATGACTTAATAATTGTTGCGCCAGCGGCGATTCACCTTGTAATACCGGCGCCTGATGGCGCTGCATTTGCCGGCGGATCTGCCGCATGGTCAGTTGCTGGGCCAGTAACTCTTCAAATGCCAGTCGTTTTTGCGCAGGGTGCTGGCGATTAATCAACTGTTGCACATCGCTGTCGGGCGGCGGCTGATGCACCAATTGCAAAGCTTCGCTAAGCTGATATTTCAATAACGGATGCTGTGTATTGAGCGCGGCCAGTAATTCCGGCATTTGCTGATCGTTAAGCAGCATCAGTGCCTGGCGGATAAGCTTTCGCCACGATAATTGATGCAGTCCTTCTGTGGTTGGATACACCGGTGTCAGCGCCGCATCCACCGGCGTCACACCGTTATCACTGACCAGCTGATATTCGGGATGCACCATTTCCAGCGATGACGGTCCGCTGCGCACCTCACCAAAACAACGGATGCGCCGGCCTTTGGCCAATTGCTGTTGCTGTGCTTTGCTGAAATGAAAAAAGCGCAGTACCAGTGAGCCGGTGCCGTCACTGATATGACAAAGCAATGAGCGGCGCCGGCCAAAATTCACCTGGCTGAGACCAATCACCCCTTCAACCAATGATTCCTGCTGCAAACGCAAGCTGCCCAGCGGCATCAGTCGGGTGCGATCCTGATAACGCAGTGGTAAATGAAACAGTAAATCCTGTACCTGTCGGATCCCCAGCTTGCCGAGCTTTTCGGCCAGTTTGTCACCGACACCACTGAGCGCCGTCACCGGATCCTGTAAGGTCAATTGGGCCACGGTCAGTCCTTAACCGGCGTCGAATCAGGCTCCGAGGTGCAAAATAGCATCCATTTCCACTGGCACATCTTTAGGCAAAGATGCCACGCCGATTGCCGCCCGAGCAGGATAAGGCTGCTGAAAATATTCGGCCATGATTTCATTGACCGTGCCGAAGTGGCTGAGGTCAGTAAGAAAAATGTTTAATTTGACCACATCCTGCAAACTACCGCCGGCGGCTTTGGCAACGGCGGCCAAATTATCAAATACCCGGCGGGTTTGCGTCGCAAAATCACCTTCAATCACCGTCATGGTTTCCGGCACCAGCGGAATTTGTCCGGACAAATACACCACATCGCCGACTCTGACGGCCTGCGAATAAGTGCCGATGGCTTCGGGTGCGTTGGCGGTATGAATGATTTCACGGGACATAACAATACTCCGGCTGCGCCGTTTAAACGGCGGATTAAACAAAAAATTAACTGTTGATACGACTGATACGCTCGACCATATCGAGCAACCGCAAACGGCGGATCACCCGCGCCAAATGTTTACGGTGATAAACTTCGATGGTCAGGCGCAAATCGGAATAACCACCGTCACGCTCATCAACCACGACATTATCAATATTGGAATCAGCTTCGGAAACAACGGCAGCCACCGTCGCCAGCACCCCGCGCTGATTTTTGACATGCACCATCAAATCAACCGGAAAGACTCTGTTGGCTTCCGGTGACCAGGCAACATCCAGCCATTTATCATTCTGCACCCGCAGATGTGTGGTGTTTTTACAGCTACGCTGATGGATGATGATACCGCGGCCGGTACTGATATAACCGTGTATCGGATCGCCCGGGATCGGATGGCAGCAGCGGGCAAAACTGACCACCATGCCTTCGGTGCCGGCAATCAGCAGCGCATGCGGCTCTTTATCAGGCGTTTCATGATGCACCAGTTTCTGCGCCACCAATAACGCCGCGTGATTACCGAGACCGATATCGCGCAGTACTTCATCAAAATCGCTGGCTTCAAATTCCTTAATCACCGACTTGATACGCTGGGTGGGAATATTTTCCATTGCGGTTGAAAACGCCAGCAAATGTTTATTCAACAAACGCTGGCCGAGGGCGATGGCTTCTTCGGCCTGCAAATGTTTTAAATACTGGCGAATATTGGTGCGTGCTTTTGGCGTCACCACAAAATTCAGCCAGGCTGGATTCGGATGCGCGGTGGGTGAGGTAATAATTTCTACCGACTGGCCGGTTTCCAGTTGTGTACTGAGTGGTACCAAATGCCGGCCAACACGTGCCGCCACACAACTGTTGCCGACATCACTGTGTACGGCATAAGCAAAATCGACAGCTGAAGCGCCGCGCGGCAAGGTCAGAATTTCACCTTTGGGGGTGGAGACATAAATCTCATCAGGAAATAAATCCATGCGCAGGTTTTCCAGAAACTCTTCCGAGTCGCCGGAGCCTTTTTGCATTTCCAGGATGCCTTGCAGCCACTGCCGGGCTTTGCGATGCGCCAGCGCATTGCCATCGGCTTCACCGCCGGTTTTATACAACCAGTGGGCAGCAACGCCGGCTTCTGCTAAATGATCCATATCCCGCGAGCGGATCTGAATTTCTATCGGTACACCGTAGGGGCCGAATAACACGGTATGCAATGACTGATAGCCGTTGGCTTTGGGGATAGCGATATAGTCTTTGAACTTGCCCTGCACCGGTTTATACAGATTGTGCATCACACCCAGCATCCGATAGCAGGTATCAACATCATCAACAATGATGCGAAACGCATAGACGTCCATCACTTCAGAAAATGACAGCTGCTTGCTGACCATTTTTTTGTAAATGCTGTAGAGATTCTTTTCGCGGCCCTGAATATCGGCGCTGAGGCCTTCCTGCTCCATGCGGTTGAGAATCGATGCGGTAATCTGCGAGACGATTTCTTTACGGTTGCCACGTGCCCGGCGCACGGCATCAGCCAAAACCCGGTAGCGGATCGGATGCAGCACATGAAAGCCCAGATCTTCGAGCTCACAACGCATTAAATTCATGCCCAGCCGCTGGGCGATCGGCGCATAAATTTCCAGCGTTTCGTTGGCGATGCGCCGGCGTTTTTCCGGTCGCAAATGGCCGAGTGTGCGCATATTGTGCAGCCGGTCGGCGAGTTTGACGATGATAACGCGAATATCACGCGACATCGCCAGCAGCATTTTGCGTAAATTCTCGGCTTGTTTTTCCAGCGGCGATTGTTTGCTGTTTTCAAATGCCGCCTGCGCCAGCTTGGTGACGCCTTC
>CAMPHB010000120.1 GCA_946885755.1 uncultured Methylophaga sp.
GCACCACTTGAATTGCGGGATCGGCGATCCATTTAGAAACCATGGCCCGGATTTGATAAACATCATCACGAACGATTTGCTGGTCTGCCAGCTTATGGCCAGCAGCCAAAAGCCGTTCACGCAGTAGTTTGCCGGAGACATCATCGGCTTCGCTGCGGCTGTCTGAAATGGTTAAAACCGCGATATTGACAGGGATAAATTGGCTGGTCATGACGACAGGTTCTCAGTTAAATTCAATCAAAACCAGTATAGTCAGGGCTATGGCAACGGTCTAGAATACTTATTCATCAGGAGGAAATTGCTATGAAAAAAATCGTTCTAGTAACAGCAATGGCAACTGCGTTAGCTGCCTGTGCAACCGATGATCCGAATAAACGTACCAAAACCGGTGCGGCAATTGGTGCGGCTGCCGGTGCGATTGTCGGCTATGCTATCGATGATGGTGCGGGCGGTGTATTGGCAGGTGCAGCAGTGGGTACGCTGGCAGGTGCCGGTGTCGGCCGCTATATGGATAACCAACAACGAGAAATGGAAGCGGCACTGGCAGAAGAACAAGCACGCAATGAGTTGCAAATTCAGCAATTACAAGACGAATCTCTGAAAATTGATATTGCTAACGAAGTCTCCTTTGATGTCGACAGTTCAGCCATTAAACCGGCATTTGAGCCAACGCTGAATAAGGTCGCTGATGTGTTGCAGCGTTTCCCGAAAACCGTGGTGCATGTTATCGGTCATACTGACAGCACTGGTTCGGAAAGCTATAACCAGCAATTATCTGAACGCCGTGCGCAATCCGTAGTGAGTTACTTTGCCTCGCGCGGTGTGGTCAGTGAACGGCTGAAACCGACTGGTCGGGGTGAGCTGCAACCACGTGCCAGCAACGATACCGAGTCTGGCCGGCAGTTAAATCGCCGCGTCGAAATTATTGTCAAACCGATTGTAGAGGGGCAGGAGTCTGAAGCCTACCAAACGCCGCAAGGCAGTTACTGATAACCCTGCGCCAGGCGCAGATTTACTGTTCGGTTTACACGCGGTACAGGCGGCTTTAGAAGCACCGGTATCGCGTGTTGCTGAAATCTGGCTGGCCGATGAACGCCATGACGGGCGTGTCAGTGCGGTAATCTCAGTCGCGCAAAATCAGGGTGTATCCACTCACAAAATCAGCCGCAAAGAATTGGACCAGATGGTGCCCGAAGGCCGTCATCAGGGCTGCGTGGCCAGAGTCACGCCGCTTGAGCCATTATCTGAAACGGATTTGGACCAATTGCTGGATAATCTTAATGAAACGCCGTTTTTGCTGATCCTTGATGGTGTGCAGGATCCGCATAATCTCGGTGCCTGTTTGCGCAGCGCCGAAGCCGCTGGTGCCCATGCGGTCATTGCCCCCAAAGACCGGGCATCCAGCCTGACAACCACGGCGATTAAAATTTCTAGTGGTTCGGCTGAACGGGTGCCATTTGTCCAGGTGACCAATCTGGCACGGGTGTTACGCGATTTACAGGAACGCGGGATTTGGCTGGTTGGCACTTCCGGTGATAGCGATACCAGTCTGTATCAGGCTGATTTAAAAGGCCCGCTGGGACTGATACTCGGTGCGGAAGGTAAGGGGATTCGTCGCCTCACCCGCGATCACTGTGATGCAGTGGTGTTTATCCCCATGCAAGGTCAGGCTGAGAGTCTGAATGTCTCGGTTGCCGCTGGTGTTTGCCTGTTTGAAGCGTTTCGTCAACGCAGCTTGTGAGCGCCTTATAAAATAAAGTAAAATGCTTGATTACCTGCGTTTTTTGTAAATGCCGGTAAAAACTCCTTGCTTTTGGCAAACCGTCAAAAGCTGATTAAACCGTGAGGAGCTCTAATGAGACATTACGAAATCGTGTTTCTGGTCCACCCTGATCAGAGCGAACAAGTGCCGGGCATGATCGAGCGTTATACCCAAACGCTGACTGCCAATGGTGGCCAGGTTCACCGTCTGGAAGACTGGGGTCGCCGTCAACTGGCTTACCCAATCAACAAAGTGCACAAAGCACATTACGTGCTGATGAATGTGGAATGTGATGTGGCACAGCTTAATGAAGTCACCACTGCTTTCCGTTTCAACGATGCGGTTATTCGTCACTTAGTGGTCAATATGGATGAGGCGCAAACTGAGCCGTCACCCATGATGCGCAAAGACGACGAAAAACAAGAACGCCAAGCATCTTAATAAGCAAACAGGAGAATTATTCCCATGGCACGTTTTTTCAGACGTAGAAAATTTTGTCGTTTCACTGCCGAAGGCGTGAAGCAAATAGACTATAAAGATGTAAATTTGCTTAAAAATTACATCACCGAAACCGGCAAAATTGTGCCGAGCCGTATCACCGGTACCAAAGCCCGTTACCAACGTCAGCTGTCTACTTGTGTGAAACGCGCGCGCTTTCTGGCTTTGTTGCCATATTGCGACATGCACAAATAAGCAGTTTCGTTTAATCCAAGTGTAACGTTTTAACCATGCTGCGCGGACTCGCACATTTTGCCATGCAAGGTCGCTGGCAAGCAGCATTAACGGCCAGTTTGCTGGCGGTGACAGCCTTGTTGGTGCCACCACTGAATTATCTGGCCAGCGGCATTATTGTGCTGGCAACATTAAAAACCGGCCCCCGCGAAGGTTTACGGGTGTTGGCGGCGGCATTGGTGGTATTTGCCATTGCAGCAGCACTGTTATTTAAGCAGGTCTGGCTGACAGCAATTTTATTTTTGTCAGCCTGGTTGCCGGTTTATTTGGTAACACTGGTACTCGGCTATAGCCGGTCACTGGCCAAAGCCATGGTCACAGCGGCTTTAATCGGCTTGCTGGGCATTATGCTGGTACACCTGTTTTTGGCAGATCCGGCCGCATGGTGGCAGCAGACATTAGCGCCGTTTATGCAGCTTTTGACCGAGCAGGAAGGCTGGCAACTGAGCGATGCTGATACCGCCCTGATGTTTGAAAATCTGGCCGGTATTATGACCGGACTGCTGGCAGCAGCGGTGACATTTAATATTATTGTCGCTGTATTAATTGGCAGGGCCTGGCAGGCAAGTTTGTATGACGCCGGCGCTTTTGGCCGTGAATTTACTCACATTACTTTGGGTAAACCGCTGGCCATTATTACAGCCGCTTTGATGCTGCTGTCACTGACACCGTTGGCAGAAAATATGCCGGTGTTGGTTGATAGTTTAGCGGTACTGCTGCTGTTATTTGCTTTTCAGGGGATCGCGGTGGTGCATGCCATCGTCCGTGAACGGCAAAAATCAGTTGCCTGGCTGGTGGTCATGTATGTGCTGCTGGTCTTGATGCTGCCGCAAATGGCGAGTTTATTAGCGACACTTGGTATTACGGAACAATGGTTTAATTTTCGCAGACACCAGAAAGGTGATGCGGATTCAATTGATAAGCAGTAAACACTGCGAATGAGGGTAGAACGATGCAAGTAATTTTGCTGGAAAAAGTTCAAAGATTGGGCAACCTGGGTGATGAAGTCAGCGTAAAAGCCGGCTTTGGTCGTAACTTCCTGGTGCCTAAAGGTAAAGCCTTACCGGCCACTAAAGCGAACCGTGAAAAGTTTGAAGCACGCCGTGAAGAACTGGAAGCGGCCGCCGCGAAACTGCTCAATGAAGCGGAAGCGCGTAAAGCCAAGCTGGTTGCTGCAGGCGACGTTAACATCATGGCTAACGCCGGTGTTGAAGGTAAGTTGTTTGGCTCAGTAACAGCTGCTGATATTGCTGATGCTGTGAATGCCAAAGGTGCTGATATTGACCGTAACGAAGTGCGTTTGCCAACTGGCCCGCTGCGTCATACCGGTGAATACCAAATTGACGTGCAATTGCATGCTGACGTATTGGTAAGCGTTGCTGTTAATATCACATCAGAAGCCGAAATCGCAGCCAAAGCCGCTGCTGAAGAAGCTAAAAAAGCACGTGATGCCGCCCGCGAACAGCAAGAAGCTATCGCCAAGGCACAAGAGCAAGAATAAACTGCTCAGCTAGTATAAAATCGGACACAGGTCGCTATGGCCTGTGTCTTGTTTTTTTGACCGCAGATGTGCGGTTTTCGTGTGTTTAACCAGTCTGGGTGTCGCCTGTGGAACAGATTACCTATCCCGAAGATTATCAGGATAATGCCACGCAGGCTTTGAAGATCCCTCCGCATTCTGTTGAAGCAGAACAATCCGTTCTGGGCGGTTTAATGCTCGACAATAACGCCTGGGAACAGGTCGCGGATGTTGTTGTAGAGCAGGATTTTTACCGACGCGATCATCAGCTGATTTTCCGTGCCATCGAGCAATTGATGGAAAAAGCCCAGCCGGTGGACGTCGTCACACTGGCGGAATACCACGATCAACGTGGTGAACTCGATAAAGTCGGTGAACTCGCCTATCTCGGCACGCTCGCCCGCAATACCCCAAGCGCTGCCAATATTGCCGCTTATGCCAATATTGTCCGTGAGCGCTCTATTCTCCGTCAGTTAATTCAAATCGGTAATAATATCGCCAATATGGCGTTTACGCCGGAAGGCCGTAACAGCGAAGAAATGCTTGATACTGCTGAACGGCATGTATTTGAGATCGCTGAAAAAGGTGCCAAACGAGGCGGCGGTTTTATTCAGGTCAAAGAAGTACTGAGCAGCGTGGTGGATCGGATTGATCAACTGTTTGAACAAGACAGTGGTATCACCGGCCTGCCGACCGGCTTTATTGATTTTGATGAGCAAACCTCGGGTCTGCAGCCTGCGGATTTGATTATTGTGGCCGGCCGGCCATCGATGGGTAAAACCACGTTTGCGATGAATCTTGCTGAAAATATTGCGATTCAGGCTAAGGAGCCTGTCGCGGTCTTCAGTATGGAAATGCCGGCTGATTCGCTGGCGATGCGGATGTTATCGTCGCTGGGTCGCATTGATCAGCACCGGCTGCGTACTGGTAAACTCAACGATGAAGATTGGCCACGGCTGACATCGGCGATCCAGTTATTGAATGACGCGCCGTTATTCATTGATGATACCGGTGGTTTAACGCCAACTGAATTACGCGCCCGGGCGCGGCGTTTAAAACGCGAACATGGCCTCAGCCTGATAGTCATCGATTACCTGCAAT
>CAMPHB010000121.1 GCA_946885755.1 uncultured Methylophaga sp.
AGGTGTGATGATCTTCACCGACTTGTAAAAAGAAGCGGCTGAGGCCGCTTTTTTTGTTTCTGAAGTCAGTTTTTGCTCAGCCATTGCCCGAAAAGCCAGCCAATGCTTTAAGCCTGAACCGCGCTAGGGTATCCTTTAGCGCTTTAAATATGCCTTTGTAAGAGTGCCCATGTCGACCGAATACCGTCCTGACGTCATCGAAACCAGTGTCCAGCAATTGTGGCGCGATCAACAGACTTTTCGTGCTGTAGAAGATCCTGCCCGCGAAAAATTCTATTGCCTGTCGATGTTTCCCTATCCCAGCGGGCAGCTGCATATGGGCCATGTGCGTAACTACACTATCGGCGATGTGATTTCCCGGTTTCAGCGCATGCAGGGTAAAAACGTGCTGCAACCCATGGGCTGGGATGCGTTTGGTTTGCCGGCAGAAAATGCGGCCATTAAAAACAAAGTTGCACCTGCCGCCTGGACTTATCAGAACATCGACTATATGCGCGGCCAGTTGCAGCGTCTTGGTCTCGGTTATGACTGGGATCGCGAAGTGGCTACCTGCAAACCGGATTATTACCGCTGGGAACAATGGCTGTTTGTGCAGCTGTTTAAAAAAGGCTTGGTCTATAACAAAACCGCGGCCGTTAACTGGTGCCCGGTGGATCAAACAGTGCTCGCCAATGAGCAAGTCGTTGATGGCTGCTGCTGGCGCTGTGATACCAAAGTAGAGCGCCGCGAAATACCCCAGTGGTTTATGAAAATCACCGATTATGCCGATCAGTTGCTCGATGATTTGGAACAGCTTGATGGCTGGCCGGAACAGGTTAAAACCATGCAGGCCAACTGGATTGGCCGCTCTGAAGGTCTGCAAATTGATTTTCAGGTGGCTGAATCAGATCAGCACCTGTCGGTTTATACCACCCGTCCCGATACGCTTATGGGTGTCAGTTATCTGGCACTGGCGGCGGAACATCCACTGGCGCTGGCTGCGGCCAGAAACAATGCGGATCTGCAAAGTTTTATTGATGAGTGCCGCAAAACCGGCACCTCGGAAGCAGCATTGGAAACGGCCGAAAAATGCGGTATGGCAACCGGCTTGTCAGCTATCCATCCGGTAACGGGTAAACCGGTACCGATCTGGGTCGCTAATTTTGTGCTGATGGGCTATGGTACCGGCGCGGTTATGTCGGTACCGGCACATGATCAGCGTGATTATGAATTTGCCGTGAAATATGGTTTGCCCATTCAGCAGGTGATTAAACCCGTTGATAACAGTGACTGCGATTTAAGCCAGGCGGCATTTACAGATAAAGGTATTTTGGTCAATTCCGGCGAATTTGACGGGCTGGATTTTCAGCACGCATTTGATGCCATCGCCGACACCTTATCTGCTGCCAATAAGGCTGAGCGTAAGGTCAATTACCGGCTGCGTGACTGGGGTGTGTCGCGTCAGCGTTACTGGGGCACACCTATCCCGGTGATTTATTGTGATGACTGCGGCGCGGTACCGGTACCTGAAGCTGATTTGCCGGTTTTGTTGCCCGAAGATGTGGTGGTGGATGGCTCTGGTTCACCGATTAAGTCGATGCCGGAATTTTATCAGTGCAGTTGCCCGGAATGCGGCAAACCGGCGACCCGGGAAACCGATACCTTTGATACGTTTTTTGAATCATCGTGGTATTACGCGCGCTTTACCAGTGCCGATAACGATAAGGCGATGCTCGATGAACGTGCCAACCACTGGCTGCCAGTGGATCAATATATCGGTGGGATTGAACATGCGGTATTGCATTTGCTCTACGCACGGTTTTTCCACAAATTACTGCGTGACGAAGGTCTGGTGAAAGGTGACGAGCCGTTCAAAAATCTGCTGACCCAGGGCATGGTATTGAAAGACGGTGCCAAAATGTCCAAGTCCAAGGGCAATACCGTTGATCCGCAGGCGCTGATTGATCAGTATGGTGCCGATACTGCACGTTTATTTATGATGTTTGCTGCGCCGCCGGAGTTATCGCTGGAATGGTCGGATAATGCTGTTGAAGGGGCCAACCGTTTTCTGAAACGACTGTGGCGCGCGGTGCAGGAACATACCGAAAAAGGTGCAACCACTGATAAACCTGCAGCAGATTTAACAGTTGCTGCTGCCGATTTACGACGTCTGGCGCATCAGACGCTGCAAAAAGTCACCGATGATTTAGGCCGCCGCCATACTTTTAATACGGCCATTGCCGCCGTCATGGAATTGCTCAATGCCCTGGGTAAGTTCACCGAAACGGATCCGGCTGCAAAAGCCGTGCGTCAGGAAGTGCTGGAGCTGGCGGTATTGATGCTGTCGCCGATTGCACCGCATATTTGCCATGTCTTGTGGCAACAGCTGGGGCATGACAATGCGGTGGTTGATGCCCGCTGGCCGGCGGTTGATGAAGCTGCGCTGAAGCAGGATAAAATTGAGTTGATGGTGCAGGTCAATGGTAAGCTACGTTCCAAACTGTCTGTTGCTGCCACGGCCAGTCAGCAGGAAATCGAAGCACTGGCGCTGGCAGATGACAATGCCCGGCGTTTTATTGATGATAAAACCGTGCGTAAGGTGATCGTGGTACCGGGTCGTCTGGTTAATATCGTGGTTGGCTGATTTAAAGGAAACTGTCATGCAAATGCCCCAATCCCTGAAGTTCAGCCTGATTGCATTGTTGGCGATGCTGCTGGTGGCCTGTGGTTTTCAGTTGCGCGGTGCGGCAGACATACCGGCATCCATTCAAACCATGTACATGCAGGGCATCAATATCCGTGACGGATTTGGTTTGCAGCTAAAACGCACCCTGAATCGCAATGGAATTGAAGTGCTCAGTGAATATCAGGAAGGTTCGGCATTGATGAGCTTTAAAACCAATCGCTTGCAACGCCGTGTGATGTCGGTGGGTGTGCAAACGGCCAAGGTTTCAGAGTATGAACTGATCCTTGATGTGGTATTTGATTTGAGTGATGCCGATCAAAACAAATTGATTGAAAACGAGCGTTTTGAGGCGCGGCGTGATTATCAGTTTGACCCGCAATCGGTGCTGGGTCGTGATGCCGAAGAAGAATTGTTGCGTGCGGAAATGTACGACCAGATCAGTCAGGCTATTCTGCGCCGTTTGTCGGCACTGGACTAAGCCCGGCGCATGCGCCTTCGCGTTGAACAATTAGCCCAACAATTAACATCTGGCATCAAGCCGGTTGTAGTGATTTCCGGTGATGAAGCATTACTGGTTGAAGAAGCTGCCGACACCGTTCGCAGTGCAGCACGTCAGCAAGGTTTTATTGAGCGTGATGTCTGGCATGCCGATGGCCGTTTTGACTGGCAACAAATCGATAAAGCCGATGCCAGTCTGTCATTGTTTGCCAGCAAAAAACTGATTGAAATACGTCTGCCGGGCGCTGCGCCTGGCAAAGACGGTGGCGAATGGCTGCGTCGTTATGCCGAACAGCGTAATCCTGATAGCGTGTTATTACTGATAAGCGGCAAGCTGGATGGCAAACAGCAAAAAGCCAAGTGGTATCAGGCGCTGGATAAATCGGGGCTTACCGTGCCAGTCTGGCCAGTATCAGCAGAACATTTACCGCGCTGGATCCAGCAGCGCTTACAATCGCGTAATTTACAGGCCGATCCGGCCGTCGCCACTTTGCTGGCACAACGTCTGGAGGGCAACCTGTTCGCCGCCGCCCAGGAAATCGATAAACTGGCTTTATTAAGCAGCGATGGGCGTATTGATGCGCAATTAGTACGTGACAGTGTGGCCGACAGCGCCCGCTTTGAAGCCTTCGGGCTGATTGATGTGATCCAGCAGGGGCAAAGCAGCAAAATTCCACGCATACTGGCCGCTTTACGTGCTGAGGGCGCTGATGTCATGGCGGTGTTTTCAGCCGTTTCCTGGTCGGTGCAGCGGCATGCAGATATGGCGCAGCAACTTGCCAGTGGTCAGTCATCACAACAGGTTTTTAGTCAGATGCGGCCGCCAGTGTGGGACAATATGCGCCCGCAAACGCTGCAGACCATCAAACGACATCCGCCGCGGCGCTGGCTGGCCTTTATCAGTCAACTGGCAGACATTGATAAAGCCGCCAAAGGCTATGTTGACAGCGATGATGGCTGGCGTTTACTGGAAAGGCTGTGTTTGCAATTAGCGGCCGCTGACGTGCTGGACAAAGTTTCCTGAGCAGGGTTTTGACGAGGATTTAATGTGAATATTGCGCAATATATGCAAACGCTTGGACAGCAGGCGCGTGATGCCAGCCGGGCATTGGCGCGTGCCGGCAGTGAACAAAAAAATACCGCTTTGCTGGCAATGGCGGCGGCGATCCGTGCCTCAGCTGATTTGCTAAAGCAGGAAAATGCCAAAGATTTAATTGCCGGACAAGACAAAGGCCTTGATGCTGCTTTATTGGACCGCTTAACGCTCACCGATGCGCGTATTGAAAGTATGGCTGAAGGCTTAGAGCAAATTGCGGCATTACCGGATCCCGTCGGTGAAATCAGCAATATGACTTACCGGCCATCGGGCATTCAGCTTGGGCAAATGCGCGTGCCGTTGGGGGTTATTGGTATTATTTATGAATCGCGGCCCAATGTGACGGCCGATGCGGCCGGTTTATGTCTGAAATCGGGCAATGCGACGATTTTGCGCGGTGGCAGTGAGGCCATGCATTCCAATCAGGCGATTGCTGCCTGCATTCAGCAGGGACTGGCCGAAGCTGATTTGCCGGCGGCCAGTATTCAGGTGGTCTCGACTACGGACAGAGTCGCGGTCGGCCATTTAATTACTATGCCGGAATATGTTGATGTCATTGTACCGCGCGGTGGTAAAACTCTGATTGAGCGTATCAGCAGAGATGCCCGGGTGCCGGTGATTAAACATCTGGATGGTATTTGTCATGTTTATATTGACGATCAGGCCGATATTCAGATGGCGCAGGACATCGCCTTTAACGCCAAAAGCCACCGTTACGGTGTGTGTAATGCCATGGAAACCTTGCTGGTGCATCAGGCAATTGCCGATAAAGTATTGCCAGAACTGGCGCTACGGTTTCAGGCGGAAGGTGTGGAACTGCGTGGCTGTGAAAGGGTAAGACAAATTC
>CAMPHB010000122.1 GCA_946885755.1 uncultured Methylophaga sp.
CACTGAACCGCATCAGGCGATGCTGATCCCGGACAGAGCAGTGGTCTCAGACCAGGCGGCTAAAGTGCTGATGGTTATCGGTGAAGAAGGCAAAGTGACGCCCAAACCGGTCCAATTAGGCACCTTAATCGGTAACGATATGCGCGTTATCCGCGGTGGTATTGAGCCATCAGATGAGGTGATTGTTGAAGGCCTGTTAAAAGCCCGGCCAGGCACGGCTGTCAGAACCGAAACCTATAACGCTGACGCAGGCGAATAATCATGCGGTTTACTCACTTTTTTGTTGAACGGCCGATTTTTGCCACCGTTTTATCGGTGCTGATTGTTCTGGTTGGCAGTATTGCCTATTTCAGTTTGCCGGTGGCGCAATACCCTGAAATTGCCCCGCCAAGTATTTCGGTGACGGCGACTTATCCAGGGGCGACCGCCGAAACCGCCGCTGACACCGTTGCGACAGTGCTTGAACAGCAAATCAACGGTGTTGAAAACATGCTGTACATGAAATCAGAAAACACCGCTGATGGTCGTACTTCACTGAATATTACCTTTGAGCAGGGCACCGATCTGGATACCGCACAGGTTTTAGTGCAAAACCGCATTGCCATTGCCGAGCCGTTGCTGCCTGAAGAAGTGACCCGGCAGGGTATTAATGTCCGCAAAAACTCGCCGGATCTGATGATGGTTATCCACCTGCTGTCACCGGACGGCAGCCGCGATAATCTGTATGTATCAAATTATGCCAAAACCCAGGTGGTTGACCGGCTGGCGAGGATTGACGGCGTTGGCGAAGCCCGTATTGTCGCTGAGCGGGCTTATGCAATGCGCATCTGGATTGATCCGGAGCGGGCACAGTCTTTTGGCATGACCGCAACCGAAGTGCTGGCGGCGGTGCGTACCAATAACGCGCAAATTGCCGCCGGTGTAATAAACAAACAGCCCCTCCAAGAGAGCAAAGGTGCGTTTGAACTCAGTGTTGAAACACAAGGCAGGCTGCTGACCGAAGACGAATTTGCCGACATTATCGTCAAGCGTGGTGATGATGGCCGGGTGGTTCGGCTCAAGGATTTGGCGCGGGTTGAATTGGCAGCTCAGGATTACAACAACATCGGTTATCTGGATGACAGTCTGGCTTTGCCGGTGGTTATTTTTCAGCGGCCGGGTTCCAATGCGCTGGAAACCGCTGAAGCACTGCGCAGTGAAATGCGCGATATTGCCAGAGATATTCCAACCGGGCTGGAATACCAGATCATTTACGATCCCACCCAATTTATCGCCCGCTCCATCGAAAAGATTTACCACACCATTATCGAAGCAATTTTGCTGGTCATTGTGGTGGTGATGCTGTTTTTACAAAGCTGGCGAGCATCGCTTATCCCGATTGTCGCTATTCCGGTATCGCTGATTGGTACCTTTGCCGTGATGTCGGCGCTGGGCGTGTCTTTGAATAATCTGTCGTTATTCGGGCTGGTACTGGCAATAGGTATCGTGGTCGATGATGCGATAGTTGTCGTTGAAAACGTCGAGCGTTATATCCGTGACGGTTTCAGCCCCAAAGAAGCGGCGCATAAAACCATGGATGAAGTTGGCACGGCGCTGGTGGCGATTGCTATTGTATTAACCGCGGTATTTATACCGGCAGCGTTTATCACTGGTATTTCCGGCGCCTTTTATCAGCAGTTTGCGCTGACCATTGCCACGGCAACCATTATTTCGCTGATTGTGTCTCTGACATTGTCGCCGGCGATGGCAGCGTTGCTGTTGAAGCCGCATCAGCATGAAACCCCGCCTGCTAAAGGTGTGCTGGGTGTGGTTGCCCATCCGTTTAAAGCTTTTGGCCGCGGCTTTAACCGCAGTTTTGAATGGCTTGGTGATCGATACTCGGCACTGACCCGGCGGTTACTGCGCATTATTGCGCTGATGCTGCTGATTTATGTGGGTTTGATCGTGCTGACCGGCTGGAGTTTTAAACATGTTCCCACCGGTTTTATTCCTGAACAGGATCAGGGTTATCTCATCAATGTTTTACAGTTACCGCCAGGTGCTTCATTGGATCGCACCGATGAGGTGGTACGTGAAGCGGCAACCAGACTCGGTGATGTGCCCGGTGTCGCCCATACGGTGCAATTTGTTGGTCTGGATGGCCCGACCTTTACCAATGCTTCAAATTCGGCGGTTATTTTCACACCGCTGGATCCCTTTGAAGAGCGGATCGCCGCTGGTTTGACGATTGATGATATTCAGGGCGCATCACAGCAGGCGTTAATGCAATTAAATGGTGCGATGGCTTTTGCTATCAAACCACCGCCAGTACGCGGTATGGGGAATGCTGGTGGCTGGAAGTTATATTTGCAGGACCGCACCGGCCTGGGCAGTGAGCGGCTGGAGCAGGTGACGCAGCAGGTGATTGGTGCTGCCAATCAGACGGCCGGCCTGTCGTCGGTATTTACTTTTTATAATTCCGGCACACCACGGATTTATGCAGATATTGACCGTACCCGGGCGGAAATGCTGGAAGTGCCGGTACAAAATGTCATTGATACGCTGGAAATCTATCTTGGCTCGCGTTATATCAATGACTTTAACTTTTTAAACCGTACCTATCGGGTAGTGGCGCAGGCTGATGGTCAATATCGTGACGAACAACAGGATATTGCCAAGCTACGCACCCGCTCGGAAAATGGCGCGATGGTGCCAATCGGTTCGATTGCGACCTTTGAAGAAACCACCGGACCGATCCGGGTGCCGCATTACAATTTATATCCGGCCATCGAAGTGCAGGGCAATACGGCACCAGGTTATTCCAGCGGTGAATCGATAGCGATCATGGAAAATTTGCTGGCCGAAACCCTGCCTGACGGTATCAGTTACGAATGGACGGAACTGGCTTTGCAGGAAAAACTGGCGGGTAATACGGCGTTTATGGCTTTTGCGCTTGCCGTGGTGTTTGTATTTTTGCTACTGGCGGCACTCTATGAGAGCTGGTTATTACCACTGGCGGTAATTCTGATCGTGCCGATGTGTTTGCTGGCGGCAATAAGTGGTGTGGCATTCCGGGGTATGGATAACAATATTCTGGTACAGATTGGCTTTATTGTACTGATTGGTCTGGCGTCGAAAAATGCCATTTTGATTGTTGAATTTGCCAAACAAGCTGAAGAGCGCGGGCTGAGCCGCATTGATGCGGCGGTTGAAGCGGCACGTACCCGCCTGCGGCCGATTTTGATGACCTCAATGGCTTTTATTCTCGGTGTGGTCCCGTTGGTGTTAGCCAGTGGCGCAGGCGCAGAAATGCGTCAGGCACTGGGCACGGCGGTATTTTCCGGCATGATTGGTGTTACTTTGTTTGGTTTGTTATTTACACCGGTGTTTTATGTGGTTTGCCGCTGGTTGGCCAGTCGTCATCAGCAACGTCAGATGACTGGCAAAACAGTCTGAGGACTTGTTAAGCTAAGCCCAAAGGTAAATTATGGCGCAGCAAAGACCTCAATCCGGAAAAGCTATCGATCGGCAAAAGCTCGATAAAGTGGTGGCTGATGCACGCCGAAGCGCCAAAGACCGGCTGGCGGGTTATCGTGAACAGTCACTGCGTTTGCATCCGTGGATCTGCGGGCGCTGTGGTCGCGAGTTCAGCCGGGCGAATCTGCACGAACTGACGGTGCATCATATCGATCACAATCATGACAATAACCCGGCCGATGGCAGTAACTGGGAAAATCTCTGCCTGTATTGCCACGATCATGAACATCAGAAAAATATTGATAAAGTCCGGGGCTACACCGGTTTCGCTGATAAGCCCGCTGACAAAACCACCTTCAATCCGTTTGCCGATTTAAAAAGTCTGCTGGATAAGTCCTGAGTTCAGCGTTAAGTTACGAAACTCATCACCGGTAACAGAGTCCCAGATCCATCGTTTTTGCAAATCAAAGGAGAGAAAAATGAAAAAGCTTGCTGCCTTAATGTTACTGATGAGCGCTGCACCGGCGATGGCAACGGTGATCGCAATTGATGAAGTCAACTCAGAAGGTACAGTCGAGGCTATTGGTACGGTAACTGTGACTGAAACGGCTTATGGTTTGGTGTTTACACCGGAATTAAAAGGCTTGCAGCCGGGCTTGCATGGTTTTCATTTACATCAGAACAATAGTTGTGCGCCTGCAGAAAAAGACGGCGAAATGGTACCTGCACTGGCCGCTGGCGGGCATTATGATCCACATAATGCCGGCAAGCACGGCACACCATGGGGTGATGGTCATGCCGGTGATTTGCCGCCTTTATATGTTGATGCAGATGGCAATGCCAACCATCCGGTACTGGCCCCCCGTTTGAGAAACAGTGATTTGCCGGGTCGGGCACTGATGATTCATGCCGGTGGCGATAATCACAGCGATCATCCGGCGCCGCTCGGCGGTGGTGGCGCCCGTGTTGCCTGCGGTGTGGTTTACTGATTAACTTAGCTGGAGATTGTTTTGCAGCTCATGCCGCATTGACTGACGTTGATGCGGCATTTTTATTGGCCGGCATGCGGATGATGATTTGCAAGCCGCCCAGTTCATTGATGCTGGCGATAATACTGCCATGATGGGCTTTGACGGCCCGTTCGGCGATGGTTAAGCCCAGTCCGCTGCTATTTTGCTGTTTGGCTTGTGAGCCTTTAAAAAACGGCTGAAACAGTTTATTAAGCTCTGCCGGCGAAACCCCCGGACCACTGTCGCTGACGCTGATTTCAATTCGCTGGCCAATAGTTTGCGCAGTCAGCCGGATATGGCCTTGCTGCGGCGTAAATTTAATGGCATTGCGCAGGACATTTTCCACCGCCCGCAATACCAGTTCCGGTTTACCGGTCATTGGTAAATGGCTGGCAATTTCAGCATCAATATTAATGTGTTTGTCGGTGGCTTCGTAGCGACCATCTTCCAGTAAATCTTCGAGAAGCGGCGCTAAATCAAACTGCTGTTGCGCAGCATTGTCAGCTGCCAGCGTATCAAGCCGGGATAAATTCAGCAGATCGCCGATCAGCATATCAATACGTTGTGATTCACGCTCAATCCGGGCCAGCACATCGGCGGTTTTTTCC
>CAMPHB010000123.1 GCA_946885755.1 uncultured Methylophaga sp.
GATTGCCCTTATTCATGACGTGGTGGTAACGGTTGGCGTTTTTGCGCTGTTTCAACTGCAGTTTGATTTGACCGTTCTGGCAGCGATTCTGGCAGTGATTGGTTACTCGCTGAACGACACCATTGTGGTGTTTGACAGGATCCGCGAATACTTTTTGAAGCTGCGTAATGCGACACCAGAGGAAGTGGTTAATGTATCCGTTAACGGTACACTAGGCCGAACCTTGATGACCTCATTAACCACTTTGCTGGTGGTTGTGGCGTTGTTTATTTTCGGTGGCGACGTGATTCATGGTTTTGCCACGGCGCTGCTCATCGGTATTGTGGTTGGTACCTATTCATCGATTTATGTTGCCGGTAGCAGTGTATTGCTGATGGGCGTCAGTAAAACCGACTTGATGCCACCCGAAAAAGAAGGTGATGACGGCGTTAATGCCGATGGCAGCCAGGTGTAAAATAAAAAGCCCGCATTGCGGGCTTTTTTGTGGTGGGTGAAATGTTATTAACCCACCCGGGCGCGCAGCGGCAGACTGACAATATCAGCACTGGGCAGTGTTGTTTGCAGGCTGGCATCAGCGGTCGCTGATTCAACGCTGATAATACGCAGACCCGAATAGTCACTTTGATAACTCATAAAGGTCGCAAATTCTTCCAGGCCTTGCAGGATATTGCGAAATTCCAGTTCCTGGCTGTGTTTTTTCATAAGACTCACCATTGATCTCTGAAAAGATTAGCGGCGCTTAGCGGCAAAGCTTGAGTAAAATATCAGCTTGAAGTGCAATCATTGGCGTGCCGGTAATGTGGTATTTGGAATTTTTTAGGTTGAGATGCCTCCAATAGGTGAGTGTAAAAGGCAGTGAATGCCCCGACGGATTTCAGGACAGGCAAAATGATAGTTAAAAAATTATGGCTTTCGATGTTGCTGATGCTGGCATTGCCGGTGATGGCCGAGCCCAGTCAGCGTCTATTTGTTACCAATGAGCGTGATAACACCTTGTCGGTGATCAACAGTAAAACGCTGGAAGTTGAACAAACTATTGATATTGGCAAGCGGCCGCGCGGCATCGGTTTTTCGCCGGACAAAGAATTGCTGTATGTCGTTGTCAGTGATGAAAACCAGATTGTGGCACTGGATCCGCAGACGCTGGAAATTGTTAAAAAGGTAGATACCGGTGAAGAGCCGGAGACTTTTGCTGTCAATCCGACCAATGGCCATCTGGTGACATCCAGCGAATATGACGGTGAAGCAACTTTTATTGATCCGGTTAACAATGAAAAAATCGCGATTGTCGAAGTCGGTATTGAGCCGGAAGGTGCGGCGGTTTCGCCGGATGGCCAATATGCATTGGTTAGCAGTGAGTCCAGTAATATGGTGCATATCATTGAAACCGATAGTTACACGGTGGTTGCCAATATTGTGGTCGCAGCCAGACCGCGTGGATTGGCATTCAGCCGTGACGGCCAGTTTGCTTATGTTGCCAGTGAAATTGGCCGTGAAGTCAGCAAAATCAGTATCGAATCTTTAAAAGTCGTGCAAAAAGCGCCGATTGAAGTCGAGGGTGCCAAACCGATGGCAATCGTCGTCAGTCCTGACGGCAAATTTTTGTATATTTCCACCGGACGCGGTAATTCTATCGCCATGCTTAATGCCGACTCGCTGGAATTGCTTGCCAACATTCCGGTGGGCGAACGAACCTGGGGTATGGCCGTTTCCAAAGACGGCAAATATCTATACAGCGCTGATGGCATCAGCGGCACGGTGTCGGTAGTAGATACCGAAAAACAACAGCGAATAGACACGATTGACGTTGGTTCCTACCCATGGGGTGTCGCGCTGGACGATTAGTTGTCCATGAAAGTCGAAAAAAGCCGGTGACAGCCGGCTTTTTTATATTTGGGCTCAGGAAGTTTTGTCAGGCGGCGCAGACACAGTTATGATGCCGGCCATGACCGTGATTTTACAATTGATTGATATTTGCCTGTTTCGTGCTGGTCCTGAAGATTTGCCGGCAACATCTCGCTATCTGCATCTTGCGATGTTTGCCTATTTACTGACTGGCGTAACTCTTAATCAGCTGGATACCGACTGGAAAACTAGTCTTGTTGCATCTGTTGTCGATTTGGCCTTTTTAATGGCTTTTATTTACCTGCTATTTCGCCAATATGAGCATATTGAACGCTGGACGCAGGTTATGATTGCATTATGTGGAACCACGGTATTTTTAGGGCTTTTATTATTCCCAATTTATCAGGTCGAACCCACTAGCGGGTTAAATCTAGTCTCTTTAATACTAGCTCTGTGGGCATTAATTGTTTTTGCTAATATTTTGCGTGTTTCACTTCCTTGCAGTGTTCCAGTTTCTATCGTTTGGACAGCAGTCTACATCGTTTTATCACTAATGCTTTACGTAATAACTGTATCGGTAATTCTCTGATGCATATCCATATTCTGGGCATTTGCGGAACATTTATGGGCGGCCTGGCTATGCTGGCCCGTGAAATGGGCATGACGGTCAGTGGCAGTGACGCCAATGTCTATCCGCCGATGAGTGATCAGCTTGCTGCTGCCGGTATTGACGTGATGCAAGGCTATTTGCCTGAACACTTGCAGCCGGCGCCGGATCTGGTGGTCATGGGTAATGCCATGAGCCGGGGTAATCCGGCGGTTGAATATGTGCTCAATCAAGGTTTGCCGTATATCTCCGGGCCACAGTGGCTGGCTGAAAATGTATTGCAGGGCCGTTGGGTTTTAGCGGTTGCCGGCACCCACGGTAAAACCACTACCAGTAGTATGCTGGCGCATATTCTTGAATATGCGGGCATGCAGCCGGGGTTTCTGATTGGCGGCGTGCCGGCTGATTTTGGTGTGTCGGCGCGGCTTGGCAATACGCCGTTTTTTGTTATCGAAGCCGATGAATATGACACGGCGTTTTTTGATAAACGCGCCAAATTTGTCCATTACCGGCCACGAACACTGATTATCAATAATCTGGAATTTGATCACGCTGATATTTATGCCGATTTGGCAGCGATTCAAACGCAGTTTCATCATTTGATTCGTACCATACCGGCCGAGGGACTGATTATTAAACCGGCTGATGTGCCGGCGATTGATGACACCTTAAAAAAAGGCTGCTGGACACCACAACAAAGTTTTGCCGGCCAAAACGCCGACTGGCAGCTTGTTGAGGGTGCTGCTGATGGCAGCCGTTTTACTGTGCAGCATCAAACACAACAGGCTGAAGTTCACTGGGCATTGCTTGGTCAGCATAATGTACAAAACGCGCTGGCAGCCATGGCGGCGGCTCACCACGTGGGTGTCAGCGTAAAACATGCGGCCGAGGCATTAAGTCAGTTTCGCGGTGTCAAACGGCGTCTGGAATTACGCGGTGAGGTTAAAGGTGTCCGGGTTTATGATGATTTTGCCCATCATCCGACGGCGATTAAAACAACACTTAGTGGTTTGCGTGCCAATCTGCCGGCCGGCCGGCTCATTGCGGTGTTTGAACCGCGCTCTAACACCATGAAAATGGGCGTGCATCAACAAACCCTGGGTCAGGCATTTACCGATGCTGATGCGGTATTTATGTTTCAGGATGGGCAAATCAGCTGGTCGCTCAGCGATATGCAGAATACCCTGGCCGATAAGCTGCAAATCACTGCAGAGATTGATGCGCTGGTGCAGCAAGTCACTGATGAGGCGCAGGCCGGCGACACCATTGTGGTGATGAGTAACGGCGGCTTTGGCGGCATCCATAACAAACTGCTACAGGCGCTGGCCAATGACTGATGCCAGACAAATTGCCATCGCCATTACCGGCGCTTCCGGCGCCGTCTATGCCCGGCGGTTAATCCAGCAATTATTAGCCAGTCAGATGACCGTGCATTTGATGATTTCAGCGGCGGGTCGCATTGTGCTGGCCGATGAGCTTGACTGGAAACTACCGTCGCGCGCCGGTGATATTCAAAAACAGCTGGTCAGTGAGTTTGCCTGTCAGTCTGGTCAATTGCAGGTGTATGGTGAGCAGCAATGGTCATCACCGCTGGCCAGCGGTTCACATCGGGTACCGACGATGATTGTCTGCCCTTGCACAATGGGCACATTATCGGCGATTGCCTGTGGCGCCAGTGATAATCTGATCAACCGCGCTGCTGATGTGATGCTTAAAGAGCAACGTAAATTGATTCTGGTGCCGCGTGAGGCACCATTCTCACCGATTCATCTGGAGAATATGCTGAAACTGGCGCGGCTTGGCGTTTGTATTTTGCCGCCCAATCCCGGCTTTTATTTCCGGCCGCAAAGTCTTGAGGATATCGTTGATTTTGTGGTTGCACGAATTATGGATCAAGCCGGTATTGATCATGATTTACAGGCCCGCTGGGGCGAATGATCAACAAGGTCCGCGCCTGAGCAGCTTTTTGTCAGTCACGTATAATGCGTGGCAATCCTGATTTAACCAGTACGGAATCCAGCATGTCGGATATTGAAATCGCCCAACACGCCAAAATGCAGCCAATTACCGACATCGCTTCGAACCGGCTGGGTTTGGCTGCTGAGCAGCTTGATAACTATGGCCGTTATAAAGCCAAAGTGTCGCTGCAAGTGATGGACGAACTTGCCGATAAACCCGATGGCAAACTGATTCTGGTCACAGCCATCAGCCCGACGCCGGCTGGTGAAGGTAAAACCACCACCACCATTGGCCTAAGTGATGCGCTGAACCGTATCGGCAAAAAAACCGTGGTCTGTGTACGTGAACCGTCGATGGGCCCGTGTTTTGGAATGAAAGGTGGTGCAGCCGGCGGTGGTTATGCGCAGGTGGTGCCGATGGAAGACATCAATCTGCATTTCACCGGTGATTTCCATGCTATTGCCTCGGCGCACAATCTGCTGGCGGCGATGATCGATAACCATATTCATCATGGTAATCCGTTGCAGCTCGACAGCCGGAAAATCGTCTGGCAGCGGGTCATGGATATGAATGACCGGGCGCTGCGGCAAATTACCGTGGGCATGGGCGGCCCGGCCAATGGTTTTGTCCGCGAAGATCGTTTTGACATCGTGGTGGCCTC
>CAMPHB010000124.1 GCA_946885755.1 uncultured Methylophaga sp.
TCTGACTACTTACTGCCTTGGCTGGATCGCCCGTAATGTCATCAAAACACTGCGTGAAGAAATGTTTGACCGGCTGCTGACCTTACCGGCCAGTTTTTTTGATCGCAGTACCTCCGGGCAGTTAATGTCGAAATTACTTTATGACGTTGAGCAGGTGGCAGAAGCCGCTACCGACGCTGTACTGGTGCTGATCCGCGACACACTGACCATCATCGGCCTGATCGCCTGGATGATTTATCTCAATGGTTTGCTGTCGTTAATAATTCTGTTGACCGTCCCGTTTATCGGCCTGTTGGTGTATCAGATCAGCAGTCGTTTTCGCCGCATCAGTAAATCCATTCAGGATTCCATGGGCGATGTCAGCCATGTCAGCAGTGAAATCATTGAAGGCCACCGTGAGGTGAAAACCTTCGGCAGTCAGGCCTATGAAGCCAAACGCTTTGATAAGGTCAATCAGCTCAACCGCCGCCAGCGCATGAAAAAAATCGCCACCGAAGCCACCAGCCAGCCGATTATTGAGCTGATTGCCGTGCTGGGGCTGGCGGGCGTGATTTATCTGGCGACACTGCCCAATATGCTGGAAACCATTACCGTCGGCACATTTATCTCGTTTATCACCGCGATGTTTATGATCCTGACACCGCTGAAACGGCTGACTAAGCTTAACTCCAAGCTACAGGCCGGTATCGCTGCAGCCGAGAGTATTTTCGGCTTATTGGATCAGCAGGCTGAAACCGATACCGGCACACAAAAATTAGGCCGCGCCAGAGGGGATATTGATTTTCAGCAGGTTGCTTTCAGTTACGACGTGAATAAAGGCAATGTGCTAAATGAGATTAGCTTCTCGGTAAAAGCGGGACAGACTATTGCTTTTGTCGGTCATTCCGGCAGTGGCAAAACCACTCTGGTCAGTTTATTGCCGCGTTTTTACAACCCCAGCAGCGGCAAAATCCTGATCGATGGTGTGAATGTTATGGATCTGCAACTGGCCGATTTGCGCCGGCAGATTTCGCTGGTTAACCAACAGGTGATTCTGTTTAATGACAGCATTGCCAACAATATCAGTTACGGCCGCGCCGATATCAGCGAAGCCGACATTATCGCTGCAGCCAAAGCCGCCCATGCCTGGGACTTTATTGAACGTCTGCCGCAAGGTTTGCAGACTCAGGTTGGGGAAAACGGTGTGTTACTGTCAGGCGGTCAGCGCCAGCGGCTGGCGATTGCCCGTGCGCTGCTGCGGGATGCACCCATTCTGATTCTTGATGAAGCCACAGCTTCGCTTGACAGTGAAGCCGAGCGACATATTCAAATGGCTCTGGAACAATTGATGCAAAGCCGCACCACGCTGGTTATCGCGCATCGTTTATCCACCATTGAAAAAGCCGATTTAATTGTGGTGATGCATAACGGTGTCATTGTCGAAACCGGTACCCATCAAAGTCTGCTGGCAAAAGGCGCACATTATGCAGAGCTGCACCGGCTGCAATTTCAGCAAGGCTGATGCATAAGGTGCATTGGCTGACGGCAAGCTGGTATCAAAAAAGTCCGCTGCGCTGGCTTTTATCGCCGCTCAGCGGCTTATTCAGGCTGATTACAGGCGCGCGGCGTTTTGCTTTTCGGCGTGGCTGGCTAAAAAGTCAGCAACTGCCGGTACCGGTGATCATTGTCGGCAATATTACCGTTGGCGGCAGCGGCAAAACGCCGCTGGTGTTATGGCTGGCGCAAACATTAAAACAACAGGGCTGGCGGCCCGGCATTATCAGCCGTGGCTACGGCGGACATGCCAGTGTTTATCCGCTAACAGTGACAGATCATATTCGTGCCGAGCAATGTGGTGATGAACCGAAATTACTGGCCCTGCGCAGTCACTGTCCGGTCGTGGTCGCGCCGGATAGGGTTGCTGCCGGCCGGCAATTACTGGCTGAATTTGATTGTAATGTCATTATCAGTGACGACGGTTTACAGCATTACCGTTTGCAACGCGATCTCGAACTGGTGGTGGTCGATGCCAGGCAGCAATTTGGCAATGGCTTTTGTCTGCCGGCAGGGCCGCTGCGAGAACCAAAATCACGGTTAAATGACGTTGATTTTGTGATCTGGCATGGTGAGATAACGGCAGACTGGAGCATGCATTTACAGCTTTGCGATGCCGTCAATCTGCTTGATCAAACACGCCGACCGCTGACCGAATGGCATGGCAAAACGGTACATGCGGTTGCCGGGATCGGTGACCCATCAAGATTTTTCCGGCAATTACAAAACGCCGGCTTACAGGTCATCGAACATGCTTTTACCGATCATCACCACTACACGTCAGCAGATCTTCAGTTCGGAGATACGTTACCGGTGCTGATGACCGAAAAAGATGCGGTAAAATGTCAGATATTCAAAATCGCAAACTGCTGGGCCGTGCCTGCTGAGGCCGTCGTCACCGGTGGCCTGGCCGATGCCATTGACCGCCGTTTAAAGGAACAATAATGGATAAAACGCTGCTGGAAATTCTTGCCTGCCCGCTATGCAAAAGCGGTGTGCGCTATAACAAAGCCAAACAGGAACTGATTTGTCCGGCTTGCCGGCTGGCCTACCCTATTCGCGATGATATACCGGTAATGCTGAGCGATGAAGCCCGTGAACTGCCTGCCGACGAGGAAATTTAATGGCTTTCCGGGTTGTTATTCCGGCACGTTTTGCCTCCACCCGGCTGCCCGGTAAACCACTGCGGAATATTGCCGGCAAGCCCATGATCCAGCATGTTTATGAGCGGGCACTGGAAAGTAATGCCGACAGTGTCATCATCGCCACCGACGACCAGCGTATAGCCGATGCGGCGCAGCGTTTTGGCGCCGACGTCTGTATGACCCGTGATGACCATCAGTCAGGAACGGATCGGCTTGCCGAAGTTGCCTTACTGCGTAAATTTGATCCGGCAGAAATTGTTGTCAATGTACAGGGTGATGAACCCTGTCTGCCTGCACAGTTGATTAATCAGGTGGCCGAGGATCTGGCGGAACACAGCAAAGCTGCTATCACCTCTTTGTACAGCCGGCTCGAATCTGCTGAACAGATTTTTGATGCCAATATCGTCAAAGTGCTGGTCGATGCGCAGGGTTATGCTTTGTATTTCAGCCGGGCACCGGTGCCATGGTTGCGTGGAGTGTTTGGTGAAAACAAACCGTTGCCTGCTGACTTGCCACATCGCCGGCATATTGGCCTGTATGCTTACCGGACCAGTTATTTACAGCGTTATGCGGATTTTGCGCCGTGTGCGATTGAACAATGTGAATCACTGGAACAACTGCGTGCCCTGTACCATGGCAATCGTATTCATCTGACCGAAGCTGCTGTTGCAGCGGGTCATGGTGTGGATACCGAAGCCGATTTAGCGCTGGCAGCCCGGTTACTGGGGCAATAATTTATCGAGTCCTGCCGCCAATAACTCGGCATGCAACTGGCCTTCACCATCAAACACCGGCAATGTGTAGGTGACCGGCACCGGCCGGTGACCTTCTCCGTATTGCGTCGGCTGAATATTGCTGTCGGGATCTAACACCTGCAACACCAATTCACGGCCATCAAGCAATTCAATAATTTCACAACGATGACGGTGATAAACAATCTGCTTACCAATTAAGGTCAGCAGATCATCACTGGATAAGTTACTTTTCGCTGGCATCAGTTTTCGGGCTCGCTTCAGTCACTTTAGGTGAATCCTGCTGTTGCGAGTCATTATCTGCCGAAGTGTCATTTTTGGCTACCGTTAGCGCCGAATCAGACGCTGAATCCTGCGTTTTGGCAGGTGACCGGCGGCGCCGATTGTGGGTGCTACCGGTAGTGGTTTTTGAACGGCGCGGGGTTTTTGCCGCCGGCACTTTATTACCATCAACTTCCGGTGTATCGGTGCTGGGCACAACATTACCGTTAACTTCCGGCTCCGGTGTCGGTATCGCGTTGCCATCAATTTCCTGTTTTGCTGGTGGTATCTGATTACCGGCATCTTCAGCAACCGCCGTGTTAGGGGCGTTTTCCGTATCACTGCGGCCACGACGACGGCGACCACCACGGCGAGAGCGGCGGGCATTATTACTACGGCTGCGCTCACCATCAGCGTTAGCGTCATCTTTAACGGCAGTCTCATTATTAGCGCTTGAATCTGCCGGTTTAGCGGCATTATCCGCGTTTTCATTGCGACGCGGCGGCCGCTGTCGGCCACGCGGTTTATTATTTTCATCAGCGCTTGGTGTATCACCGCTGTCGGCCGGCTTATTGGTCGTGTTTGCCGTGCTGTCGTCACGACGCGGACGATTATTACTACGCCGGTTATTATTGCGGCCACCGCGACTACGACGATTGCCGCCACGGTTTTCGGCGTTATCGTCGTTTGACTGGGTCACTTTTTTAGCCTTTTCTGATGATTTATTGTCGTCAATCTGCGTGCCGGTAAAAACACCCAGCAAGCGCTTCAGCAGACTGGGTTTACGCACAGCTTCAGCAGGTCTATTGATAATAGGCGCCGGTGCAGCCGGTGCAATACCGGTGACGGCAGGTTGTTCAAGTGCCGGTTTATCTTTCAGCGCGGCAGGTGTTTCCAGTTCTGGCGCCGACACCAACTGATGGCTGGTAGTGCTGCGCTCGGCACCTTCTTTAACGCGCTCAATATCGTAATGCGGCGTTTCCAGATGCGGATTGGGGATCAGCAACACCCGGACATTCTGCCGTTTTTCGATGGCATCAATTTGCGGCCGTTTTTCATTGAGGAGGAAAGTGGCCACTGCAACCGGTAATTGCACCACCAGTTGGGTAATTTTATCTTTGGTGGCTTCCTCTTCCAGCAACCGTAATACCGCCAGCCCCAATGATTCAACACCACGGACATGGCCAAGACCAGCGCAACGCGGACAGACTTCCTGATGGGCATCACCCAAGGCCGGCCGCAACCGTTGTCGTGACATTTCCAGCAGACCGAAACGGGAAATCCGGCCCACCTGCACCCGCGCCCGGTCGGCTTTAAGGTGTTCACGCAGACGGTTTTCCACTTCACGCTGATGCCGTGTCGGGCCCATAT
>CAMPHB010000125.1 GCA_946885755.1 uncultured Methylophaga sp.
CATCCATGATAATGGGGCTTTTGTGGCAAGGGAACAGTGAATGCTGAATGTAATTTACAGCAATCGCATGCAACAGCTGGCTGCGCGGCTTGCCGAAAAGCAGCAGCAACAACCGTTGCCACCGATGCAACCGGAAACAGTTATCGTACAGAGTAATGAACTGGCCCGCTGGTTGAATTTATGGCTGGCCAGTCAGCATTCTGTCGCCGCACATATTGATTTCCCTTTTCCGTCAGCCTGGTTATGGCGGTTGTTTCGTGAGGTTTGGCCGGATGTACCGCGGGAGTCGCCTTATGCGACCGATGCGATGGCCTGGAAAATCTTCAAATTGTTACCATCTGTCTCGAAAAATGAAGATTTTGCCGAGATAAACCGTTATCTTGGCGAACAGCCTGACCCGCGTAAAGCTTTCGATTTAGCCCAGCGAATTGCCGACAGTTTTGACCAGTATCTGATGTACCGACCAGACTGGATTGCCAGTTGGGAGGCCGGCCATACACCGAACTGGCAGGCGGCTTTGTGGCAGTTATTAACAGCCGGCGATGCAGCGCCGCAGCATCGGACACATTTGCTGTACAAGATGCAGCAGGCACTGAATGACGGCAGCTTTCCGGCAGAGATTTTGCCGCCACGCATTTCAATATTCGGCCTGACCGCACTGCCGCCGGTATATCTGGATTTGCTGGCGGCGATTGCCGACTATACCGATGTTGATATTTATCTGCTGTCACCCAGTGAACATTACTGGGCGGATTTATTGAGCGGTAAACAGCAGGCGAAGCAGTTATTGCTGCTGGAAGCTAATGACGAAGCAGAAACCGGTCATCCGCTGCTGGCCAGTCTGGGCAAACTCGGGCAGATATTTTTCGCACAGTTGCAGGATAAACCGCACACTGCTGAAACACTTTATTTACCGCCTGAACCAACCAATTTACTGACGCAGTTGCAAGCCGATATCTATCAACTGGCATCAGACGATGCGCAGGTAACGATTGCCACAGCAGATGATTCGCTGCAAATTCACAGCTGCCACAGTTCGCTGCGTGAGGCGGAGGTGCTGCATGATCAGTTACTGCAGTTATTTCAGCAGCATCCGGATTTAACACCGACCGACGTGCTGGTAATGACGCCGGATATTGAAAACTACGCACCGGCGATTGAAGCGGTATTCAGCAGTCAGCCGGCAGCACGGCAGATTCCTTACAGTATTGCCAATCGGGGTGACGCGCAGCAGCAGGCGGTTATCAGCGCCTTCGACGGATTGCTGGCGTTGCCGCAATCACGTTTTGAGCTCGAGAGCATTATGGCCTTACTGGAATGTGCGGCGATTCAGCGGCGTTTCCGGATCAATAGTCAGGCACTGGACTGGATCCGGGACTGGTTGCAACAAACCTATACCCGCTGGGGATTTAATGCTGAAGACAAATTGGATCTCGATTTGCCCGCCAGCGCGGCCAACACCTGGCGCAGCGGGCTGGATCGCCTGTTACTCGGTTACGCTTTGCCACCCACCGATACCGATCAATGGCAATTATTTAACGGGCAACTGCCATTAGCCGGTATCAGCGGTGAACGCGCGCAAATCGCTGCACAACTTAACCTGTTTATCGAACAACTGGCCACACTGCGTCATGAGTTGAAACGCCCGCGCACACCGGCTGACTGGCAAACCATGCTGTTGCACTGGCTGGGACAGCTGATAGAAGTGGCGGATGAAACCGAACAGTTACAACTGGATGCCATCCTGACGGCAATGCAGCATCTGGCTGATGCCTCAGGGTTGGCTGAATTTACTGCGCCGGTTGAAATTGATGTGATCCGTGACTGGTTAAAACTGCACATTGAACTGCCCGGCGCCGAGCATCAGTTTATGGGCCGTGGCGTGACCTTTTGCGACATGGTGCCGATGCGCAGTATTCCGTTTGATGTTATTTGCCTTATCGGTATGAATGACAGCAGTTTTCCGCGCCGCCAACCCAAACCGGGCTTTGATTTATTGTCATCGCATTACCGGGCCGGCGATCGCTCGCGGCGTGATGATGATCGCTATTTGTTTCTGGAAGCCATTTTGTCGGCTAACCGGCATCTGTATCTCAGCTATGTCGGCGCCAGTATTAACGATAACAGTCCGATTCCGCCGTCGGTACTGGTCAGTGATTTACGCGATGTGGTGAATCAGCGGTTTGTGGATCAACATGACAAGCCGGTCTGGCCACAGCTTTTGACTGAGCATCCGTTGCAGGCCTTCAGTACACGCTATTTTGATGGACAGGATGACCAGTTATTCAGTTTTAATCATGCTGCCTGTCCACCGTCTGTAATCGAAAAAAGTCATGTGCAGTGGTTTGATGCTGACTTGCCCGAAGCCGATGACAGCTGGCGGTTTGTCAGCCTCAATCAGTTGATTGGTTTTTTCAGCCATCCAGCCAGATATCTGGCCGAACAGCGGCTGGGTATTTATTTTGAAAATATGCCGGCAACTCTCGACAGCCGTGAGCCCTTTGCACTGAACGGTCTTGATGCCTGGTCGGTGAAACAGCAATTGCTGGCCGGCCGCATGCAGGATCTGGATGCCGCACAAATCCAGCCGATCATTGATGCCAGCGGCGTGCTGCCGCAGGGTGAATTTGCCGACTTGTTATTTTCACAACAATTATCGGTTGTTGATGATTTTGCAGCGCTGCTTAAACCACTAAAAAGTGCCGTGCATGCTGAACCGTTAGCGGTTGAGATCGAGTGTGCTGAATTTACCGTCACCGGCCAATTGACGGGATTGTCTGCAGCCGGCTTGTTGCAATATCGCATGGGGAAACTCAGGGTGACCGATTTGCTGCGCTTATGGTGCGGTCATCTGATACTGAACTGTGTGCAACCGGAAGGCATTAGTTGCCAAAGTCGCCTGCTGACCGAAGCGGGTCTGATGGGTTTTGAGCCACTGCCAGATGCACATCCGCTATTGGCAGATTTACTGGCGATTTACTGGCAGGGTCTGCATCAGCCGTTACCACTGCTGCCGAAAACCAGTTTTGCGTATGCGCAGGCCAGCCTCAATGGTGGTCGTGCCGATCCGGATAAACAAGCCTATAACAGCTGGACATCCGGTTTTACCGAGGGCGAGGAGGCTGATCCGTATCACCGCCTATTATTTCCGCAGTCACCCCTTAATGAGGCTTTCCGGAAGCTGAGCCTGCGTCTGTATCAACCGCTGTGGGCAGCACTGGCCGGTGACAAATTATGAAACAGTTTGATCTTAACCAAACACCATTAGCCGGCGTTAACCTGATTGAAGCCAGCGCCGGTACCGGCAAAACCTACACATTGGCCGGTTTGTATCTGCGGCTGATCCTCGAACAGCAACTGAATGTCGATCAGATCCTGGTGGTGACTTATACCCGCGCAGCAACGCAGGAATTGCGCGACCGGCTGAGACAGAAACTCAGTGAAGCCCGTCATCAATTACTGAAAAATCCCGCTGAACATCAGGCCGATTTAAACCGCCTGAATTTGGCGATTCAGAGCTTTGACGAAGCAGCGATTTTTACCATTCACAGCTTTTGCCAGCAGGTGCTCAAAGATTTTGCCTTTGAATCGGCAAGTCCCTTTGAAATGGAGCTGATTGGTGATGATAGTGAATTATTGCAGGCGGTTGCAGATGATTTCTGGCGGCGTGAGGTGGTGCAGGCCGATACCGAGTTCAGCGCTTACCTGCTGGCCAGAAAACAAAGCCCGGAAACGCTGCTGACCGCCATTCGCAGTCTGGTGGGCAAACCGTACCTGCATATTCAGCCCATCGACATGCCGGATATCGCAGCCATTAAGGCAGCTTTAGAAAGTGCTTTCTGGCATGCCCAAAAAAGCTGGCAGAGTGAGGCGACGGCCGCCATCGAATTTTTGCAAAGTGGTGGCCTCAGTAAAACCAGCTATAAACCCGATAAAGTCACGACGCTGATAGCCCAATTGACAGACTTTTTTAGCAGTCAGGCGCTGCCAGTCGAATGGCCGGCACTGTTTGATTTACTGCTGCCGGAAAAACTTGAAAAAGGTCTGAAAAAGAACGTTGAGTTACCTGAACTGGATCTCTGGCCCAATATGGCCACGCTGGCTAGCCGCTATGCAGAAATTAACGAATTGCGGGCAGTGCAGTTGCAGGTGTTACGCATGCAGTTGCTGGCTTACATCCGTGAACAATTGCCTCAGCGTAAAGCCCGTCAGCAATTACAGTCTTATGATGATTTGCTGATTAATCTTGGTCAGGCATTGAATGGTGAACAAGGGGAGTGGTTGGTAAGCAAGCTGCGCCAGCAATATCAGGCAGCGTTGATTGATGAATTTCAGGATACCGATCCGATTCAGTACGACAGTTTCCGCCGGTTATTTGCCGACAGCGGGCTGCCGGTGTTTTTTGTTGGTGATCCCAAGCAGGCGATTTACAGTTTTCGCGGCGCGGATATTTTCACTTACCTGAAAGCCAAACGTGATGCCGCGCAGCAACATACGCTGGGTCAGAACTGGCGCTCTCAGCCGCAACTGGTCGACGCTATCAATCAGTTATTCAGTCAGCATGCCGAGCCGTTTATTTATCAGCAAATTCCGTTTTATCCGGTCATTGCGGCGCGCACTGATGCCGCGGCTTTACAGGTTGAAGCGGGCGATCAGGCGGCATTGCAACTGGTGTTTGTCGATAGCGATGATGATAAGCCGCTCAATATTGGCCCGATGAGCGATGCAGCTATCACGATTACCACCGATGAAATTGCCCGGTTGTTAAATCTGTCAGCACAGGGCAAAGCCAAACTGGTTAATGCCGAAAACAATGAGCGGCCTTTAACGGGCGGTGATATCGCGGTGCTGGTGCCCAGCCATCGACAAGCCGGATTAATTCAGCAGGCCTTGCGTGAACGCGGCATTAATAGCGTCCAGCAGGGCCGTGACAATGTCTTTAATGCACCGCAGGCTGCCGATTTACAAACGCTGATTCTGGCACTGGCGCAGCCGGATCATCCGCAGCGTTTAGCAACCGTGCTCGCCGGGCC
>CAMPHB010000126.1 GCA_946885755.1 uncultured Methylophaga sp.
GTTCAAGGTTGTTACGGGCCGTCTGGCAGTTTTCTTCGCGGATTTTTGCAGCGGCTTCTGCTTCTTGCTGAGCTTGTTGTTCTGCCTGTTCTGCGGCTTCTTGCGCATCTTGTGATTCGATCAGTTCTTCAACCTGCTGCTGCGCTTTTTCGGGATCAATAGGCGGTGGTGGTGGGGCTTTTATTTGTTCAGCAGGCCGATCAGCCGGTGGCTCCTGAGTGTAATTGACCTGGCCGTTTTCATCAGTCCATTTATAAATTTCTGCCTGAACCAGAAATGGCAGGCTGCAAAGCAGGGCAAGACAGCAAACACGCAAATGCGGTATAACCATGGCCAATCCCCTTAAAATAAAAACCAATTCTACGCCAAAGCGCGCCAGCATCAAATGTTAACCAGTCTATCCAAAGCAGAATTTCATCATACCGTGAATCGGCCCGGCATAACGGTTTTGGATTGTCTGGCTGAACAGACCCCGTTATCCAAACAACAAATTAAACAATGTCTTGCCAAGGGGGCGGTGTGGCTGCAAAAGGGTAAGCAGCAACAGCGTTTGCGGCGGGTGAAAAAACTGCTGAATCCGGGCGAGCAACTGCATCTGTATTTTGACCCGCACATTCTGGCGCAGCCGGTGCCGGCAGCAACTTTAATTGCAGACTTGAAATACTACAGCATCTGGGACAAACCCGCTGGTATGCTGGCACAAGGCACCCTATGGGGCGATCACTGTAGTTTATTGCGGTTTGCCGAACAGTTTTTTACTCCGCCAAGACAGAGTTTTCTGGTGCAGCGTTTAGATCGTGAGGCCAGTGGTCTGATGTTAATTGCCCATACTCAAAAAGCGGCGGCGATGCTTTCTGCGTTGTTTCAAAAGCGCTTTGTCGATAAACAATATTACGTGACGGTCTGTGGTCAGCTTAATGATGAAACGCTGCGGATTGATGAACCACTTGATGGTAAACCAGCCGGCACCGAACTGAACTTGCGGCATTACGATGCCGATAAAAATCAGTCCTTGTTAACCGTTAAAATTGATAGCGGCCGTAAACATCAGATCCGCCGTCACAGTGCATCAATCGGTCATCCGGTGGTTGGTGACAGTCGTTATGGCACCGCTGACCCGGCCGGGCTGCAATTGCGGGCAATAATGCTGGCCTTTGATTGTCCGGTAACACGGCAACATCAGGCATTCTCACTGATTGACAAGCCTGCGTGGCCGGCGTAATTTCAAATTGCGCAGTTGCGGGAGCAATCCAATGAGCGAAATTAATAAAACCACCGCACCACCGTTAGTGGAACATCAACGCCGCGGCGAACCGGATCGCCGCAAAAATGTCCGTCGCACCGGCCATGATCGAAGGGAAATGTTTCGCTTTGATTTAACCAAAGAAGATCGTCGTGACGGTAAAGAGCGCCGGGGCAATGCCAAAGACAGCTGGGGAACCGACGATCCGATTTAAGCGGCGAGGCGGATAATCCTCGGGATATACAGGCTTTGCGTCAGGCCACGCGCTAGCAAAAACAATAAAATCGCTGCCCATAAGCCGTGGTTGCCGAAACCCTGTAAAAAATACCAGGCCGGTAAATACACCACTAAAGCAGAAAACAGCATGGTGTTGCGCATTTCCCGGCTACGGGTGGCACCGACAAATAACCCGTCAAACAAATATGACCAGACCCCGAATATTGGCGCGATAATGACCCACAACAGGTATTGATCCGCCAGGGTGAGCACCGCATCAATACCGGTTAATAATCGAATGATCTGCTGACCAAAAGCAGCATAAATGCCCATAAACAGCAGCGCCATCAATAACGACCAGCAGCCGGTCAGCCATAAAGCCCGTTTCAATTCAGCCGGATTTTTCCGCCCGAGGGCTTTGCCTGTTAACACTTCGGTGGCATTGGCAAAACCATCGAGCACAAAGGCCATAAAGGTAATGAAGTTCAGCAAAACACTATTGGCCGCCAGTACGGTGTCTCCCTGCCGCGCACTTTGTGTGGTGAAAAAAGCAAAACACAGGATCAGTACAAAAGTACGGATCATAAAATTGCCATGCACTTCCAGACCGTTAAAACCGGCACGCAAGTTCTGCCAGCGGCGCGCCAGTTGCCATGCCGCGAGATTCACACCATAGTGGTTTAGCAAAATAATGCCGGCCAGTAATCCCAGATATTCAGCGATAACCGAGGCCAGTGCCACACCATCGACATCCATACCGAAACCATTGACCAGCAGCAAATCCAGCACAATATTGGCAATATTAATCACCAGCACCATCAGCAATGCCGCTTTGGAAGCTTCGCGGCCGATTAACCAGCCGAGAATCGCGTAGTTGATTAAGGTTGCCGGCGCGCTCCAGATACGGATATCGAAATAAATGGCAGCATAGTGTTCAACGCTATCGGAACTGCTGACCAGCCATAAAGCCAGATCGCGGATAGGTGCCTGTACCAGTAACAAACCACAAGCAATCAGCACCGCCAGCCAGATCGCCTGAAATAAAACGCCTTGCATAGCGACATTGTCTTCGCGGCCATAAGCCTGCGCATTAAGGCCGGTAGTGGCCATCCGCAGAAAACCAAAGCCCCAGAACACAAAGGTAAAAATCATGCTGCCAATGGCGACAGCGCCCAGATAGTGGGCTGAAGATAAATGGCCGACCACAGCGGTATCGACCATGCCCAGCAGTGGCGTGGAAATATTGGCCAGAATCATTGGCCCGGCGATCAGCCAGATTTGGCGGTGATTAATGATTGATGCTGACAAGCGCTATCCTGTTGTGCGGCGGCAAAAAAAAGGCCACCCGAAGGTGGCCTTGAATTGTAACTGAATCAGCCGATTTTCAGACTAACAGTGGTGCAATGACCAGACTGACAATAGCCATAACATTGATAAGAATATTCATCGATGGGCCTGAAGTGTCTTTGAGCGGATCACCCACCGTGTCACCTACGACATTGGCTTTATGGACATCCGAGCCTTTGCCGCCGAGGTTGCCCTGTTCAACATGCTTTTTGGCATTGTCCCAGGCACCGCCGGCATTGGCCATCATCAGCGCCATCAAGACGCAGACAATCAAGCCGCCACCGAGCATACCGCCGAGGGCTTCCGGTCCTAAACCAAAGCCGATAACAATCGGTGCCAACACCGCCAACGTGCCCGGCAAAATCATTTTGCGCAATGCGGCGCGGGTGGCGATATCTACACATCGTGCTGTATCAGGTTTACCGGTCCCTTCGAGCAGACCGGGGATTTCGCGAAATTGCCGGCGGATCTCATGGATCATGTCAAACGCCGCATCACCCACTGCCGTCATGGTCATGGAACTGACCAAAAACGGAAAAATACCACCGATAAACATACCGACAAGCACAATTGGGTTAGTGATGAGTAGTTGCAGATCACCGCCGCTCTCGGCATTAATGGTTTCGATATAAGCGCTGATAATTGCCAAAGCGGCTAGCGCGGCCGCTGAGATAGCAAAGCCCTTACCGATTGCCGCCGTGGTATTACCTAATGAATCCAGAGAATCGGTAATTTCACGGGTTTCTTTGCCCATTTCCGACATTTCGGCAATACCGCCAGCGTTATCAGCAACCGGGCCATAAGCATCAATGGCCATGGTTATACCCACCGTACCAAGCATACCGACGGCAGCAATGGCGACACCATATAAACCGGCAAAATGACTGGAAACGAAAATAATTGCCGCAATGGTAATGACCGGAATAGCCACTGACTGCATACCCAAAGCCAAACCACCGATAATCACCGTCGCCGGGCCGGTTTCACCGTCTTTAGCCAGTTTACGCACTGGTGCGCCGCCAGTGTAATACTCGGTAACAAGACCCACAATAATGCCGCCAATGGCACCGGCCAGTACGGCAAACCAGATATTACTGCTGGCGCCGAGCATCTGGATCAGCACATAGGACAACAGAATAAAAATCACCGAAGCGCCCAATGTGCCAAAACGCAGTGCATCATCGGGATTTTTCGATGAAAACGCCTTGACGGTCAGGATGCCAGCAACTGAACACAAAATACCCAGTGACGATAACGCCAGCGGCATAAACATCAGCGTTTGCTGGTTGCCGCCGCCGAGTTCGTTAATAGTCATCATGGTCATGGTGGAAGCAATGGCAATACCGGCAATCATCGCACCACAATAGGATTCAAAAATATCTGAGCCCATACCGGCGACGTCACCGACGTTATCACCGACGTTATCGGCTATGACGCCCGGATTACGCGGGTCATCCTCGGGAATACCGGCTTCGACTTTGCCAACCAGATCGGCACCGACATCCGCGCTCTTAGTGAAAATACCACCACCGACACGAGAGAACAGGGCAACCGATGATGCGCCCATACCGAAACCATGAATGGTGTGGGTCGTATGTGGATCACCACCAAACAGCAAATACAGAAACCCCAGTCCCAGCAAACCCATAGCGGCAACAGTCAAGCCCATAATCGAGCCGCCAAAAAAAGCAATGGTCAAGGCTTCGGGGGCACCTTGATCCCGCGCTGCAATAGCCGTCCGTACATTGGCTTTGGTCGCCGCATACATGCCAATAAAGCCGGCACTGGCAGAGGCGATAGCACCTACAAAAAAGGCCAGCGCAGTGTGCCAGCCTAAATCAGACAGCCCGAGGGCAATAATGCAAATCAGACAAAAAATCGCCAGCCTTGAATACTCTGCGCGCATAAACACCATCGCACCCAGATGAATTTGATCGCCTATTTCCACCACCTTGCCGCTGCCGGCGGGTGAAGCTTTGACTTTGTTATAAATAAGAAAAGCACTGACGAGTCCGAGAATACCCAGTAAAACCGGGACGGCATTTATTGACCACATAGGCTGACCTCTTTGTCTTAGAATTTAACTTACATTGAAAAAAACTTACTCCTGAACAAAATTTCTTTTCGTTCAAAACCGTATTACGGAGATGGCAGAAAAACGCTTCCTTATCAATAAATAAGGAAATTTGGTTATACCTTTAACAC
>CAMPHB010000127.1 GCA_946885755.1 uncultured Methylophaga sp.
GCGCCTGATACAGGCCAGATAATTCCTGGCCTTTATGAAACACCGGCGTTTCCGGTGAATTTAAATATTTGGGCGCGTCTTCGGGATCAATGACCCGGCCGCCAAAACCAATGACCCTTCCCCGGCGGTCGCGGATCGGAAACATCAGCCGTTTGCGAAAGCGATCGTAAATCCGGCCTTTGTCGTTTTTAATCAACAGGCCGCCTTCCTGCAACATATCAATTGTCTCTTGGTTATTACCAAAGGTGCGCAGAACATTGTCCCAACCATCCGGCGCTATACCAATATCGAAGGCGTTGATGATGTCAGCGGTCAAGCCTCGCTGGCTTAAATAATCCTGAAACAGCTGTTTTTGCGGATGATTTTGCAGCTGATGGGCATAATATTTGGCGACTTTATCAAGCAAATCATAGAGGTTCTGGCGGGCTGGCGTCAGTGAAGCATGCTGGGTCACCGGCACTTGCATACCGACACTGTCGGCCAGTTCCTGAATGGTTTCCGGAAAGCTGAGCTGCTCATACTCCATCAAAAAACCGATTGCCGTGCCGTGCGCGCCACAGCCAAAGCAGTGATAAAACTGTTTGTCGGGGCTGACGGTAAATGACGGGGTTTTTTCGTTATGAAACGGACAGCAGGCGTGCAGGTTTTTGCCGGCTTTTTTCAGCGGCACACGGCTGTCGATGACATCGACAATATCGATGCGCGACAAGAGTTCGTCAATAAACTGGGGAGGGATCTGACCGGCCATAAGTCAATTATGGCCGAAGATCATCATTGATGGTAACCATAGTCTTTATCAGACCTGGTGTCAGGGTGTTCAGGTGCTGAGTGCCGCCTTAACCTGGCTGCTGACGGCGCCCATATCGGCGCGGCCTTGCACTTTTGGCCGTAATACATTCATTACCGCGCCCATGTCTTTAATGCTGCTGGCACCGCTTTCGGCGATGGCGGAAGCAATGGCTGCTTCCAGCTCTGATTCGGTCAAAGGCGTTGGTAAAAACTCTTCGATAATGGCCAGTTCGGCGCGTTCAATCACGGCCAAATCTTCACGGCCGGCCTGCTCAAACTGTGACAAAGAATCTTTACGCTGTTTGGTCATCTTGGTCAGGACAACGATAATGTCGTCATCGCTTAAATCCTGACGATTATCAACTTCCAGCTGTTTGATAGCGGCCGTAATTTGCCGCAAAGTGCCAAGACGATCTTTGTCTTTGGCGCGCATGGCATCTTTGACGCTGTCCTGGATTTTGACCTTGAGCGGGCTGGCTTCAGCAGGCATCGAATGGCCTTATTTAGTAAAGGCGGACGCGGCTGGCGTTTTCGCGGGCCAGTTTTTTCTGATGGCGTTTAACAGCAGCAGCAGCGGCACGTTTGCGCACAGTGGTTGGTTTTTCGTAAGCTTCACGGGCACGTGCTTCTGCAACGGTACCGGCTTTTTCGCAAGCGCGTTTGAAACGACGCAGTGCTACGTCAAATGGTTCGTTCTCTTTAACTCGTACAGCAGGCATTAAAAATTCCCTAAACAGTTATCAATGAAAAGCCCTTAATTGTACGAAATATCTTTCAGAAAGCAAACAGTTAAATCACTCTGCCGCCAAACTCGGGCATAATATTGCCGTGATTTATTCAAAGACAACAGGCTTATGCGGGTATTAGGCATCGAATCTTCCTGCGATGAAACCGGCATCGCACTTTACGACACCGAGCGCGGTCTGCTGGCGCACGCGCTGTACAGTCAGATTGACATGCATGCCGAATATGGTGGCGTAGTGCCGGAGTTGGCCTCACGGGATCATATTCGCAAAGCGCTGCCTTTAATGCAGCAAGTGCTGGATGATGCCGGTTTAAGCCGCAATGATATTGATGCCGTCGCTTATACCGCCGGCCCCGGATTAGTAGGGGCTTTACTGGTCGGTGCTGCGATTGGCCGCAGTCTGGCCTGGGCTCTGAATGTACCGGCGCTGGCCGTCAATCATATGGAAGGGCACTTGTTATCACCGCTGCTGGAGGCTAATCCACCGGCGTTTCCGTTTGTTTCATTGCTTGTTTCCGGCGGTCATACCTTGCTAGTAGATGTGAAAGCCGTTGGTGAATATCAATTGCTTGGTGAATCGATTGACGATGCGGTCGGTGAAGCTTTTGATAAAACGGCCAAAATGCTGGACCTCAGTTACCCCGGCGGGCCGGCTTTGGCCAAACTGGCAGAACAAGGTCGGGCAGGGGTCTATGATTTTCCAAGACCGATGGTCAATCGTCCCGGTCTGGATTTCAGTTTCAGTGGTCTGAAAACCGCGGCGCTCAATGCCTGGCATAACTGCGATAAAAGCGCGCAGGCTAAAGCCGATATCGCGCTGGCATTTGAAACCGCTGCCGTTGATACCTTGCTGATTAAGTGTAAAAGGGCGCTGAAACAAACCGGCCATCAACGGTTGGTGGTTGCCGGTGGCGTCAGTGCCAATAAATCTCTGCGCACCGCACTTAATGCCATGAAAAACAAACAGGTGTTTTATCCACAAATGCAGTTTTGCAGTGATAACGGCGCCATGATTGCCTTTGCCGGGGCCATGCGCCACCAAGCGATGCAACTGGAAAAACCGGCGGTCTTTAATGTCCGCTCGCGCTGGCCGCTTGATGAATTAACGCCGCCCGTCTCAGCCTGATTTTTTCTCTTCGCCGGCCAGCAAACGCTGAATATTGCTGCGATGCCGCCACAGCAGCAGCAGTGAAATAACCAAGATCAACCAGCGTGCCGTCATACTGTCGATAAGCCATAGACTATAAACTGGCGTCAGCAGCGCCGCACAAATGGCTGACAAAGACGAAATCCGTGTGATAACAAACACTACCAGCCAGGTCACTAAGCCTGCCAACGCCAGTAAAGGACATAAGGCCAGAAACGCACCCAGCGCCGTCGCCACACCTTTGCCACCCTTGAACTGAAAAAACACCGGATATAAATGACCAAGAAAAGCGAGCAAGGCAATGGCCGCCAGCATATCCGTTTCAAAGCCCAGCAAACGACCGATAACTACTGGGATCACGCCTTTTAAGACATCAATAATCAGCACCGTTACCGCCAGTTTTTTGCCGCCAAAACGCAGCACATTGGTGGCGCCGGGGTTACCGGAGCCTTGTGTCCGGGGATCCGGCAAACCGGCGATTTTGCACAAGACAACAGCACTGGACAGTGAGCCGATTAGATAAGCGCCAAGCAACACTGCCAGCGTCAAAACCGAGATTTCAGGCATGATATGATCCGAGCTAGTTAAAGTGCATCATTATAGGCGCTCAGCGGTAGTGGCCACCAGCAAAGCGAATTTATGGACAAGATTTTTTTAAACAATCTGCTAATCGATACCATCATCGGCATTTATGGCTGGGAACGCGAAACGCTGCAAACCCTGCGGTTTGATTTTGAATTTGACTGGGATATCCGTCAGGCCGCCAGCAGTGATGACATTAAAGACACGCTGGATTACGGCGCTGTGGCCAGCCGGGTGGTTGAATTTGTCAGCGCCAGCCGGTTTCAATTAATCGAAACGCTGGCAGAAAAAGTCGCTGCTCTGCTGCTGGCAGAATTTCCGGTGCATCACTTAAAACTGACGTTGAGCAAACCGGTGCAAATTCACGGACAGAATCAGGCGCAGATCCAGATCCAACGGACCCGCACATGAGCCAGTACCACTTTTTGATTGGTCTGGGCAGTAATATTGCACCGGTTGAAAATATGGCACTGATGGTCAGAGCGCTGCTGCCACATATCGAGCACATCACCTTAAGCCGGGTACTGACCACACCACCGGTGGGCATGAATACACACCGGCATTTTCTAAATGCCGTGGCTTATATCGAAACTACCTTATCTGCAGAACAACTTAAAACTATCAGCAATCAAATTGAGGCCGAAATGGGCAGGGATCGCAGCGATCCGGACAGTAAACACAAAGACCGGCCAGCCGATATCGACATACTTTGCTGCGGGACACTGGACGACTTCGTCGTCAAACCAGCCAGTGCCATTACCGATGAATACATATTGTATCCATTAATAGAAGATCTGCTGGCCCATCTTGCCGGAGACAACACCCCCAATATCCAGCAAGGGGTGAAAATTGATTATGCCGGCTTATTTTTTGGACAAACGCCGACCACCATCAACCGCAATGCTGACACCGGTCAAAAAGGGGTTTTGCAACAGGCTGCGGATCGCTAAATACACTGGTTCGGCGCCACCTTCTTTAGCCAGCGGCGTTTCCGATAACATGGCCTGCCGGGCCGCTTGCGTATGACTTTCGGTAAATAATACCGGCCCCGGCGCCACCGCATTGACCTTGATTTGCGGCGCCAGTTTTTTGGCCATCGCCAGCATCATGTTGTGTAAACCGGCCTTGGTCGTGCCGTAGCTGTCAAAACGCGGTGTCGGGTTTTCAACATTGATATCGGTGATATGCACAATATCGGCAGGCTCACCGTTGTCGCCCTGCAATTGTTCGGCAAGGCCCTGATTAATTAAAAACGGCGCCAGCATATGCACATTAAAAAACGCCTGATATTGCGCTGCGGCAGCGGCCAAATCGGTTTCTGTGGGGGTAAACGCCGAGGCATTGTGAATGATGCCGCGATAATACGGATAGCGGGTTTTCAGGCTTTGTACAAAACTTAAAATCGACGCCGCATCATCAAAATCAGCCTGAATGACATCAATGCCCAGATCCCGTAATTTTTGCACATCATCGGTATCTGTGCGGTAATGCGCCAGAACCCGGTAACCATCTGCCTGCAAGCGACTGGCAATATGAAAACCGACCCGCCGGCCGGTGCCGGTCACTAAAATTGGATTTTGCACCTTTACACCTTTTGCTGATGAAACCTACACGCAAATTACCCGCAGCAGACCTGGTCGCGCAACAGCTTAGCGCACAATTGCAGGCCGTCATTGCCGAAAAAATTGCTGACAGCGGCGGCCAAATCGCCTTTGCTGACTATATGCA
>CAMPHB010000128.1 GCA_946885755.1 uncultured Methylophaga sp.
CCTTGCACCCGGCTGTAGTAGCGTTTATCGGTCAGGTTGGTACCGTTGAGGATCAATCGGCTGTCATTATTGATTTGATAAGCCAGCATGGCTGAGAAAGTGGTGTAACCACCCTGCTCCCAGCGCACATCGCCGGATTCCCAGAAGGTGCCGCTGCTGTATTCTGCGCCAAAACCGGCAGCCCATTGCGGATTGAAATTATATTTACCCCATAATCTCAGGCTGTGTTCCGGGGCATCCGGGGCAAATGGTTTGCCTTCAGACTCCGGATCATTTGCTTTCAGCTGTTCGGTATAGGCATAGCCGGCCAGCACATCGAGTCTGTCAAACAGGGTGCCTGAAACCTCAGCCTCAAAACCCCGGGCGCGGACTTTACCGCCGGCAATGGAATAAATCACATTATTGGGATCAGGGATCGCCCGGTTTTTGTCAGTGATCTGAAACACTGCCAGATTGTAATTTGCGGCAGCTTGATACAATTCGCCTTTAAGGCCAACTTCATATTGGGTACCTGTTCTGGGGTCCAGCAGTTTTTCATTGGCATCACGCGCAGTCTGCGGCACAAACGGTTCAGATGCACTTATATAAACCGAAGTCGATTCATTGAGTTCCTGAACCAGACCCGCGAATGGCGTGAACTCATTATCAAACTCGACTCGGAAATGCCGTTATCAGCCCGCCAGTCAGTAAAACGTCCACCTAATATCAGCTTGGTGCTGCCGGTAATATCAGAGGTAGTTTTGAAATAAAGGCCACGCTCACGGATATCGGTGGTGCTGGGATCTGAGAATGGCGCCAGCGTCAGGGCCGGATTCGGATTACTGGCAGAATCAGGATCAAACACATTGATTGACGGATAAGCCAGATCAATCATATAGCCATCAGATTGATCCTTGGCATTACGGCCATCGGCACCGAGCAGGATATCGTGTTGCATTCCCAGAAAAGTCACCGGCAAATTGATATGTGCATCAAAATTTTGCTCTTCCAGCTCCTGATCGGTGGATAGCGCCCAGCGATCAACATTGCCGGATGGATCAATCGTTGAGGTGGTGTAGTTCAGCAGATATTCAAAGTCGCGTTTGGCATTTGCCAGCGTGACAACGGCTTCTGCACCGGAATCAAAGCGATGCTCTAATTCGACAAACTGGCGGCTTAGCTGGCTTTCTTTGTAGTTAAAAGGTGAACCGGTATATAAATCGCGGGAGAAACGGCCAAATGAACCATCTGCATAAGTCGGTACACCCACATACGGCGTATCGTCAGTGTCTTCAAGGCTGGCACCCAGTGATAAGGTGGTGTCACTGCTCAGGTCAAACTCCAGTGTGCCGTAAAAAACCTTTTTTTCCATTTCCAGATCATCAACATAAGAATCACTGTCTTCATACGCTGCCACAGCACGACCACGCACAGTCCCCGTTTCATTGAGTGCACCAGTGACATCTAATTCGGTGCGGTAACCCGGCCATGAATTGGCAGAAGCCCGAAAGCCGATTTTGTTTTCTGCCAGCGCGCGTTTACGAACCAGGTTGATAAAGCCACCAGGTTCGCCTGTCCCCTGCAGTAAACCGGCCGCTCCGCGCAGAACCTCTACCCGCTCATAAGCTGCCAGATCCGGCGCACCATGACTGTGCGTGCCGGAACCGCTGGCAGAAGTTCTGATGCCATCAATGCTGACACTGTTTACTTCAAAACCACGAATCACATAGTTGGCGGTACCGCTGCCATAGCTTTTAACGGTGACGCCGGTGGTATTTTGTAAGGCGTCGTTAAGTGTCAGCAGATTTTTATCTTTGATCAACTGGTTGGTAATAATGCTGACCGATTGTGGGATATCTCTGATGGCTTCGTTGCCTTTGCCGAGGCTCACCGCGCCAGAGGTATAGGATTTTGTGCCTTCTGTATTGGTTTGCAGATAATCGTCTTCTACCTGCATCGCCGGCAGTGCAAGGTTATTTTCAGTGGCTTCTTCATCGCTCGCTGAGGTATCAGTTTCAGCTACTGCCGTCTGAGCCATTGCAGATAAAGCAATGCTGATTGCGGCGGCCAGAATGTGGGGTTTGGCGATTCTCAGAAAATCTTCACGGCTAGTCATAGATGCGTCTCATTAGCATTTGATAATAATAATCAAATACATCTAAGACGGATTCAGTGTGTGTTTTCCCCCATTGTTCGATGAAAAACTTTGCAAGTTTTTTTGAAACTGTCGCGAAAGTCAGCGGATTTACATGATTGGCTGTCAGATATTGCGTACAGCAGTTGCTAAATATTTACGGCAATGTAGCATTGCGCGGGCAATATGTTTTTCCACCGTTTTATGCGAAATAGTCAAACGCATTGCAACTTCACGCATTGTTAACCCCTCGCTCCGATAAAGCAGAAAAGCCTGCCGGCATTTATCAGGGAGTTGCTCAATTACCTGATTAATGGCTGCGATTTCTTGTTTTGAAATGGCTATCGCCTCTGGTGACGGATCCGGTGAAACTTGCTGATCAATGATTTCATCGGTTTGCTCAGAGATGTGTGGATTATTAAGTTTGCGAGTAGATTCCCGCCTGATTAAATCAATGGCAAGGTTGTTGGCGATTCGATAAATATATGCGCGTGGATTCGCTGGGATATTTGCATCGCTGTTATGTGCCCGCAGCCAGGTTTCCTGAATAACCTCTTCTGCCAATGTGTCTGAACCGGTGCGCTGGCTGATGTGCTGACGTAATTCCTCATAGTACAACTCGACGAAGCGGCTAAGTGAATGTCCTGAAGTACGAGTCATGTAAGCGGCGTTTGTCCGGTGAGAAACACATATTTATGCAAATGATAATCATTACCATATTTGCCGTCAAAATTTTATGGGCAAATAAACGCTTAGTTTTCACTGAAACCGGCAAAAACTATTGAAACCGCCATCATTCAACAGTCTTTGACAGATATTTCATCTGCCAGGTCGTATGTTTGCTATCTGAATTTATTAATTTGGTTGAAAGCAAATGTCTGATGAAACACAAACAACTGATAAGGAAACGTCTGAGCAACGTCTGCCCTGCCGTGGCTGTACTGCCAGCTGCGTGAATTATCCGGTCTGCAATGGCACCCCTTGGCGGTTGTCAGAAAGTGTTGCCACGCAGAATAAAGATGCGTCTTAAACTAACCTTTTGGCAGTGGTTTGTGCTCGGCATTGTGGTGCTGGGCATTATTGAAGGTGCGGTCATTATTTATTTGTCGCTGACACTTTAAACCTTAAAACGGCTTAGCTGGGTTTGCAGTTGATCGGCAAGTGTGGCCAGTTTGATGCTGGTTTCACTGGTTAGTTGTGTGCTTTGGGCATTTTCTTCAGCAACAGCGGCGATACTGGCAATATTGCGATTAATTTCCTCGGCAACAGCGGTTTGCTGCTCAGCGGCACTGGCAATATGAATATTCATATCACTGATGGCATTCACCGATTCGGTAATTTGTTGTAACGACTGACCGGCGACCTCAGCCTGCTCAACGCTGATTTTTGCTTGTTCGCTGCCAGAAGCCATTACTTGCACTGATTTATCGGCACTTTTTTGCAGCCGTTCAATGATCTGTTTAATTTCTTCGGTCGATTCCTGGCTGCGTTGTGCCAGTGTTCTGACTTCATCGGCAACGACGGCAAAACCACGGCCCGACTCGCCTGCTCTGGCGGCTTCAATAGCGGCATTCAAGGCCAGCAGATTGGTCTGCTCTGCGATATTCTGAATCACGGTCAGCACACTGCCGATATTGGTACTTTCCTGTTGTAACTCACGAATGGAATCGGCGCCAAATGCCACTTGTTCGGCCAGTTTTTTTATGCCGTCAATGGCATCACGCACTACTTGTTTGCTTTTTTCCGCCTCATCATCAGCCGATTTTGATGCCTGCGCGGCCTGTGCCGCATAGCGGGCCACTTCCTGCACGGTTGCTGACATTTCATTCATGGCGGTGGCAACTTGTTCGCTGTCACTTTGCTGCTGAATAACCCCTTGTTTGTTTTGTTCACTGACGACGGTCAGCTGATCAGCAGCTGTTTTGACCTGTTGTGAAGAATCAATAACTTCACGGATAACACCGGAAAAAGCGACCATCATGCTATTAAAAACAGCCGCCATTTCAACAATTTCGTTGTTACCCGGCAGTTGAGAACGTACGGTTAAATCATTGTCTTGTCTTGATTTTTGCATTATTTCAGCCAGCATACTGACAGGCTTATTAATACTGCGGCTGAGTAAATGAATCAGCATCAGCAACACCACAATAATGGCGATGGCAATGACGCTGCTGACAATGAAAATCTGCTTAATTTTACCGCTCACAGCCTGCTGTATCTGTTCGCTGATCGACTGTAATGTCGTTTCACTCTGATGAATGATTTCGCGCATTTTGCCGAGCTGACCGCTTTCACTGTCCAGCCCTTTTTGTTCATTAGCGCTGACCAGTGCCAGAAAGTCTTTGCTGTAAGCCTGCATTAAGCCACTGACTTGTTGCTGCTCGCTGCTGAGCAGATAACTTTGTGCAAGATTGTTTTCAAATAGCTGCAAGTTTTGTTGAAAGGTGTCGCGATATTTCAGATCCAGGCGCAGCATGAAGTCTTTTTCATTACGCCGCAGCATCAGCATGTCTTTGAGCAGCGAATCATCATTGAGGCTGTTTAATAGCGATTCCGCCTCATGAACCGATTTACGCAGATTGCCGTAAAGACCATCGGTTGGCGTCAGCCCAATGTGCTGCTGAATACTGACCAGTTCGTTAAACGACTGCTGATAAGTTTCAAATATCTTACTCAGTTTAAAAACATCAGCGTTATCAATGCCTTTAGACTGCAATCTCTGTGCAAGCTCAGTAACTTGCTGCTGCATTGCCGCGTAATTAGCATTAAATTGTTGCTGATATTTAAGATCGTTTCGGGCCAGAAAGTCTTTTTCGTTGCGGCGTAACGTTAACATGCTGGTTTCAATACGCTGATTTATCACGACGGCTTCTTC
>CAMPHB010000129.1 GCA_946885755.1 uncultured Methylophaga sp.
CCACTGGACCAGCAAGCGGCCCGCGGCCAACTTCATCAACGCCGGCAATCAGCATCAGGCTTTTTCGCCGATAAGCTGCAGCACCAGTTTTGCGGCATTATCGGCACCACCGGCCGGGCCCAATGCCTGGCGTACCTGCTGCTGAACTTTTTCGGCTCGCTGCCGGCTTTGCGGATGGGTCAAAAGATCCGTCAACACCTGATCCAATCGCACCTCAGTCACATCATCCTGCAGCAGCTCAGTTATCAGCGGCTCGCCGGTGACGATATTACACAAGCCTACATAGGGAATTTTCACCAGCCGTTTCAGAATGCGATAACTCCATGGCGAGACTTTATAAGCAATCAGATGCGGTGTACCCAGTAAAGCAATTTCCAGTGTTACCGTGCCTGACGCGGCAACGATGGCATCACAGGCTTTGATTAAATGATAAAAATCACCCTGCACTACCTGCACCGGTAAACGACTTTGTTCGGTAAATTGTCGGATGTAATCGATCTCAATACCCGGCGCCAGCGGTAATACTACACTGACATCAAAATGCCGGTGCTGAATTCGCTCTGCTGCTGCCAGCATCACCGGTAATAATGCGGCGATTTCACTGCGGCGGCTGCCCGGAAAAAGGCCGATCACGCGATGTTGTGGATCCAGTTTAAATTTGCTTTTTGCCGCGGCAGCCTCCAAATCACTATGCACGGCGTCCACCAGCGGATGCCCCACGCAAGTCACCGGTACATTTGCCTCTTGGTAAATCGGCACTTCAAATGGAAACAACACGGCTATATGGTCAACCGTTTTTTGGATCTGCTGCACCCGGCCGGCGCGCCAGGCCCAGACTTTTGGGCTGATGTAATACAGCACCGGAATGCCAAGCTTTTTGGCTTGTTTGGCCAGCTTTAAATTAAAGCCCGGATAATCCACCAGAATCAGCAGATCCGGACGCTCACGCTGCAACCGGCTGACTGTCTGATTAAAGATAGACTTGATGCGCGGATAACTTTTTAAAACTTCAAACAGGCCCATCACGGCTAAATCAGCAAAGTCCTGAACAATATCAGCGCCCGCTGCTCGCATGGCATCACCACCGATGCCACCAATATACAAATTCGGCGCATGCTGTTTCAACGCGGTCACCAGACGTGCCGCATGGGCTTCGCCCGACGCTTCACCGGCAACAATAAAAATCTGCCGATTATCTGCCATGGCTATTCCTCTAAATAACCGGTAAGTTCAAGACCAAAACCTGAAACACCGGTCAGTTTGGTCGGTGTGCCGATAACCCGCATTTTTTTGACACCCAGATCAGCCAGTATTTGGGCGCCAACACCAAAAGTGCGCATATCCCAGCCAGCTTTGGCCACTGTCTGATTTTGTCCCAGATCCTGCTGCTGGTAGCGGGCGACTTTAGCCGCCAGTTGTTTATTTTGTTCAGGTTGACGCAGCACCACCAGTACGCCTTTACCTGCTTGCTGAATGCGTTGCATAACCTCTGGTAATGGCCAATGCGCCGGCTCACGCATAGAAGCCAGCAAATCACTCAGGGGATCGGCCATATGCACCCGCACCAGCGTTTCACTATCGGCAGTAATATCACCGTAAACCAAGGCTAAATGCACCTGTGCGTTAACGCCATCCTGATAACTATGCAGGACAAAATCACCGTATTCAGTTGGAAACTGGCATTGAGATAAAGCCTTAATAGTCATCTCGTTTTGCAGTCGGTAGCTGATGAGATCGGCAATGGTGCCGATTTTCAGCTGATGGGTTTCGGCAAATTTTTCCAGGTCCGGCCGCCTTGCCATACTGCCGTCATCATTAAGAATTTCGACAATTACTGCTGCCGGCGACATCCCGGCCAGTTGCGCCAAATCACAACCGGCTTCAGTATGTCCAGCGCGGGTTAACACCCCACCGGCCTGGGCTTTAAGCGGAAAAATATGCCCCGGCTGCACCAGATCTTCAGGTTTGGCATCCGCGGCAACCGCTTTTTGAATCGTCAGAGCCCGGTCAGCAGCGGAAATACCGGTAGTAACTCCTTCAGCAGCTTCAATCGATACGGTGAAGTTGGTGGAATACGGTGTCTGGTTATCCGACACCATCAATGACAGACGCAGCTGGCGGGTGCGTTCTTCGGTCAGCGTCAGACAAATCAGGCCACGACCGAATTTAGCCATAAAATTAATGGCCTCAGGCGTCACTTTATCGGCGGCCATTACCAGATCGCCTTCGTTATCACGAACTTCATCATCCATGATAATGACCATTTTGCCGGCTTTGAGATCGGCCAGAATTTCTTCAGTGGTGTTTAACTTCATGTTGCCAGATAGCCATGCTGTTTTAAAAAGTCCGGGGTCAGTTTACTGTCTTGTGCTGGCAGCAAACGCTCCAGATAACGGGCAATCAAATCGACTTCCAGATTCACCGTGCTGCCAACCTTGTAATCTTTAATAATCGTTTCTTGCAATGTGTGCGGAATAATATTGACCTCAAAGCCACTGGCGGTGACTTTATTGACGGTCAGGCTGGCACCATCAATACAAATCGAGCCTTTTTCGGCAATATAACGCTGTAATTCGACGGGCACCGACACGGCGATCTGCCAGGAACGGGCGATTTCTTGAATACTGCTGATTTGCCCCAAACCATCAACATGGCCGCTGACAAAATGGCCACCCAGCCTGTCGCCTACTGCCAGTGCTTTTTCCAGATTGACCTCGCTGCCGGTTTTTAACTGCGCCAGACTGCTGCGGTTAATGGTTTCCTGCGATACATCAAATGCCAGTTGCGATCCCTGCAGGCTCACCACCGTCAGACAGACACCATTAATGGCAATACTGTCACCCAGTTTGACATCACTGCAATCCAGCTTGCCCGCATCCAGCAGTAAACGTAAATCACCGCCTTTGGGCTGTAATGCAGTGACTTCACCTAATGCGGCGATAATCCCGGTAAACATTTTCAAAACACCTCGTTATAAATCGGCGTGGCCGTTATGCGCCAGTCGTTGCCAATCGGCCGCATATCGGTCACCTGCAAATCAATGTTCTGATCCATGCGTAACATGCCCGGCAGGTTGAAAGCAGCTCTGGCGTCACTGCCCATTAATTTGGGCGCGACATAAAAAATCAACTCATCAATTAAGCGGGATCGCAGTAATGCACCATTTAAATCAGCACCAGCTTCGACCATGACTTCATTGACTTCCCGTTTAGCTAGCACCGTCAGTAATGCCGTTAAATCCACCTGTTTATCAGCGGTCGGTAACACCACTGTTTCAATATCGGCACGCATCACCTTGTCACCGGCAGTGGCCAGCAATACTTTGTCGCCTCCGAGAATTTTGGCTTTTACCGGCATGCGTAAATCACTGTCAACGATGACCCGCAGTGGCTGGCGAATATGACTGGGATCCGGATACCAATCGCCCTGCGGCCTGACATTAAGCAGCGGATCGTCGGCTAATACTGTACCAATACCGGTCAGAATCGTGCTGCTCCGGGCGCGCAGTTTTTGCACATCCAGCCTTGCTTCGGGTCCGGTGATCCATTTACTTTCACCCGAGGCCATCGCCGTGCGGCCATCCAGACTCATGGCAATTTTGCTGCGCACATATGGCCGGCCGATGCGCATCCGCTGACAAAAACCGGGATTTAATTGTTCGGCTTGCGCGGCAAACAATCCTTCATGGACTTCAATACCCGCTTTTTGCAATCTTTCCAGTCCGGTACCCGCGACGATGGGATTAGGATCGCTCATCGCGACGAAAAGACGCTTTATACCGGCACGGATAAGTGCTTCGGCACAAGGCGGTGTCCGGCCAAAATGGCTGCAGGGCTCAAGCGTGACATAACAATCAGCACCCTGCGCGGCTGCGCCGGCTGCATTGAGTGCATTAATTTCAGCATGTGCTTCACCCGCACGATGATGCCAGCCTTCACCAACAACACGCTCGTTTTTGACGATCACACAACCAACGCGCGGATTGGGATCAGTGGTATACAGGCCGCGTTTTGCCAATTGCAGTGCATGAGCCATATGTTGTTCATGTTGACGCATGCTGACTGTCTCCTGTGTTGCCTGAGTAAGCACAGCTTAAACGGTAAATTAGATTAGCTACTTTCGGATTCGCCACGGTTTTCCATGCGCTCGATTTCTTCACGAAACGCATTAACATCCTGAAAACTACGGTAAACCGAGGCAAAACGCACGTAGGCAACTTCATCAAGTTCACGCAGCGCATCCATCACCCAGTCACCGACCAGCCGGCTTTGTACTTCGCGTTCACCGGTTGCCCACAACTTACGTGTAATGCCCTTCACGGCATTATCAATAGCATCCATGCTGACTGGCCGTTTTTCCAGTGCCCGCATGATGCCAGCGCGCAGTTTTTGCTCATCAAACACTTCCCGAGAAGCATCACGTTTTACTAATCGTGGCAGGCTTAACTCTGCCGTTTCATAAGTGGTAAAGCGTTCACTGCAGCTGACACACATGCGCCGGCGGCGAATTGCGTCACCTTCTGCAGACAGCCGTGAATCCACCACTTTGGAATCGGCTGTTCCGCAAAATGGGCAGCGCATCGTAATTAATCCGGCTTACGCGTAAACCGGCAGGCGGTTACAGATTTCGCTGACTTTGCCACGCACAGTTTCGATCACACCGGCGTCACCCCGGCTGTCAATAACATCACACATCCAGCCGGCTAAATCCGTGCAATCCTGAACATTAAAACCGCGTGTCGTTACCGCCGGTGTACCGATCCGGATACCAGAGGTGACAAATGGTGATTGTGGATCATTGGGCACCGCATTTTTATTGACAGTGATATGGGCATCCCCCAACCAGGCATCGACTTCTTTACCAGTCAGACCAGCTTCGATAAAGCTGACCAGAAACAGGTGATCATCGGTGCCTTTTGACACAACATCGTAACCGCGTGCTAAAAACACCTTGGCCATAGCGCGGGCATTTTCAATGACTTGCT
>CAMPHB010000130.1 GCA_946885755.1 uncultured Methylophaga sp.
GACGTTTACCACCGGCACGTTTGTTATTATTTTTTCCTGGCCGGTGTTTGGCTGCTGGATCACGTTCCGGTTTAACAGCCGGCAGCGGTTTTTCCAGTTGTTCATCGGCGGCCGATGCCACCGGTAATTTATGTTTAATGTAGTCCTCAATATCCGGCAACGAAAACACATATTCTTCGCAGGCAAAACTAATCGCCGTGCCACTGGCACCAGCACGCGCGGTGCGGCCAATACGGTGCACATAATCTTCACAATCCTGCGGCAAATCAAAATTAAACACATGACTGACTTCAGGAATATGCAGACCGCGGGCGGCAACATCAGTAGCGACCAGAAACGGAAATTCACCGTCCTGAAAATGCTGCAGCAGCCGTTCACGTTTTTTCTGCGGCACATCACCGGAGAGCAACGCTGCCTTGTGGCCGTTGCCCTCTAAATAGCCCCAAACCCGGTCAGCGACATGTTTGGTATTAACAAACACAATCGCCCGCGGCGGCTGAATACGTTTGATTAAAGCCAGCAGCAGTGGCACTTTTTCATCATTAGCCGGGTAATACACCGACTCTTCGATACGATCGCCCATGACTTTTTCCGGCGCGACCTGCACTTTTTCCGGATTGTTCATATGTTCGTAAGCCAATTCCAGCACTTTGTAACTTAATGTCGCTGAAAACAGCATGCCCAAACGCGCCGCCGGTGCCGGCATCCGTCGCAGGAAATAACGCACATCTTTAATAAAGCCCAGATCAAACATCCGGTCGGCTTCATCAAGCACCATGACTTCAATCTGCTTCAAGCCAAACACGCGCTGTTTGTGATAATCCAATAACCGCCCCGGTGTGCCAATCAACACATCACAGCCCTCAGCAATGGCATCACGTTGTTTTTGATAATCCTTACCGCCATGCGCCAGTGCAATGCGCAGTCCGGCATGTTTATTAAGTAACTCGGCATCTTTGACGATTTGAATCGCCAGTTCGCGGGTGGGCGCCAAAATCAATGCCCGGGGTTGTTTTTGGGTTTCACCAGCCCCACTTTCCAAAAGCCGCTGAAAAGTGGCCAGCAAAAAAGCAATGGTTTTGCCGGTACCGGTTTGCGCCTGACCGGCAACATCTTTGCCTTTAAGCAACAAAGGTAATGACTGCGCCTGAATCGGTGTGCAAAACGCAAAACCGGCGTCAGCCAGTCCCTGTTGCAAATGTGCGTGTAATGGCAGCGCGGAAAATGGCGTGTCGGTGAGGTGGGCAGTCATAGAAATACTTGCAATACCTGTACTGATAAGAAAAAATGTTGCGTACTGTTGGTCTGCGAGTATAGCGGTCCGATACTTTAGTTACCACTGGAGAGAAAACATGAGCAAAAACGTCACGAATGTGACTGATGGCGACTTTGACAGCCAAGTATTGCAGTCAGACTTACCGGTTTTAGTTGATTACTGGGCAGAATGGTGTGGTCCCTGCAAAATGATCGCCCCGGTACTGGAAGAAATCAGTGACGAATACGCTGGCAAACTCCGGGTTTGCAAACTGAATATCGACGAAAATCCAGATACCCCGCCACGTTATGGCATTCGTGGGATCCCGACTTTGATGCTGTTTAAGGACGGCGAAGTCGAAGCTACCAAAGTCGGCGCGCTGACCAAATCTCAGCTGGCCGCATTCCTCGACAGCAATATCTGATTTCAAACATTTGTTATCCCCACCGCGCGTGGGGATAGCTTTGTCTGAAAACACCCTCACCCGGGCATCAAGCCCCGTCGTTTGTGATCTCTGATGGATGTATCCGAACTCTTAAATGATCTGAACAAGCCGCAGCGTGAAGCAGTGGCAGCGCCGCTGGGTCATGCCCGTATTCTGGCGGGGGCCGGCAGTGGTAAAACCCGGGTACTGGTGCATCGTATTGCCTGGCTGATTCAGGCCGAAAATTTATCACCAGCCAATATTCTGGCGGTGACCTTCACCAATAAAGCCGCCGCTGAAATGCGCGGCCGTATTGAAGACATGCTCGGTTATCCGATTGGCGGCATGTGGGTCGGCACGTTTCATGGTCTCGCCCACCGATTACTGCGCAGCCATTGGCAGGATGCCAATCTGCCGCAGGGTTTCCAAATCCTCGACAGCGATGATCAGCTGCGTATGCTGAAACGGATTGTCCGAGGCATGTCACTGGATGAAGCGCAGTGGCCGCCGAAACAGGCGCAGTGGTTTATCAACGCGCAGAAAGATGAAGGGCTGCGCGCCGCAAATATTCATGTCGGTGATGATCCCTACTCTAAAACGATGCATGCGGTTTATCAGGCATACGAGCAGGCCTGTGATCGCGCCGGTGTCGTTGATTTTGGTGAACTGCTGCTGCGCAGCCATGAACTGTGGCTGAAACGGCCGGATATTCTCAGCCATTACCAGCAGCGGTTTTCACAGATCCTGGTGGATGAATTTCAGGATACCAATACCATTCAATATGCCTGGCTGCGGCTGTTAGCCGGTCAAAGCGGTCACTTATTTATTGTCGGTGATGACGACCAGTCGATTTATGGCTGGCGCGGCGCCAAAATCGAAAATATCCAGAAATTTCATCAGGATTACCCCGCTGCCAGTTCGGTGCGCCTCGAACAAAACTACCGCTCCACCGGCAATATTCTGGCCGCCGCCAATGCGGTGATTGCTAACAACAGTGAACGACTGGGCAAACAGCTATGGACCGAAGATGCCGATGGCGAACCGGTGCAGTTGTTTAATGCCTATAACGAGCGTGACGAAGCACAGTATCTGGTTCAGGAAGTCAAAAACTGGGTGGCACAAGGCGGCCAGCGCAGTGATTGCGCGGTGTTATATCGCTCCAATGCGCAGTCACGGGTCATTGAAGAAGCACTGATGCAGGCAGCAATGCCCTACCGAGTTTACGGCGGGCTGCGCTTTTTTGAACGCGCGGAAATCAAAGATGTGCTGGCGTATTTACGATTGGTTGCCAACCGTCGTGATGATGCGGCTTTTGAGCGTGTTGTTAATACCCCAACCAGAGGCATCGGCGCTGCCACCCTCACCCAGTTACGACAAATTGCCCGCGAAACGGATCAGACGTTATGGCAGACCGCGGTTGATATGCTGCAACAACAACTGCTGCCGGCACGTGCTGCCAATGCCTTGTCCGGTTTTTTAACATTGATTGATTCGCTGACTCCCGAAGATGACACTATGCCGCTGCATGAGCTGACGCAGTTGGTCATCGATGAAAGTGGGCTGCGGGCTTTTTTTGCTAAAGACACTTCTGAAAAAGGTCAGGGTCGCATCGAAAACATGGACGAGCTGATCAATGCTAGCCGTGAATTTATGCGCGCCGATGATGAAGAAGAGATGCCGCTGCTGGATGCTTTTCTGGCGCATGCGGCGTTGGAAGCCGGCGATAACCAAGCCGATAAGTGGCAGGATTGTGTGCAATTGATGACTTTGCATTCTGCCAAGGGGCTGGAGTTTCCACTGGTGTTTATGGTGGGTATGGAAGAAGGTCTGTTTCCAGGCCAAAAATCCGCCGATGACCCGTTGCGCCTCGCCGAAGAGCGGCGTCTGTGTTATGTCGGCATGACCCGCGCCCGCAAAACCTTGTATCTGCTGTTTACCGAGTCACGTTTTTTATACGGGCAGGAAATGCATCCGCGGCCATCACGCTTTTTGGCAGAAATTCCGCCTGAGCGGATCCACGAAGTGCGAGGCCGGCAACCGGTCGGTGCATTGTCAGGACTTGCCAGCCGCCGTCAATCGGCTGATGATAGTGGCTTTCAGCCTGGCCAGCAGGTGCTGCATCAAAAATTTGGGCACGGCGTCATCGTCGATACCGAAGGCAGCGGCAGCCATGCCCGGGTGCAGGTGAATTTTAAACAAGCTGGCAGCAAATGGTTGGTGCTGGCCTATGCCAAACTGGAAACGCTTTAGTTCGGGGACTTCATTGATGAAGGTGATGCGTTTTAAACTGTTTTTTGTGTTATTTACCGGGCTGGCCATCATTGCTTGTAGCCCGCCGGATGCCACCAATGAAGATGGCACGATTGATACCAGTAAAGTTTATCGCTGGAAAATGGTCACCACCTGGCCGCCCGGCTTTCCGGTATTGCAGGAAGGTGCCGAACGGTTTGCTGAAAATCTGGCGGAAATGTCCAATGGCCGCCTGCAAGTCAAAGTCTATGCCGGCGGTGAATTGATCCCGGCATTACAGACATTTGACGCAGTGTCGCAGGGCACGGTGGAAATGGGCCACGGCAGTGCCTATTACTGGGCCGGTAAAGTCCCTGAAGCACAGTTTTTTTCGACTGTACCATTCGGTATGAATCCGCGCGGTATGAATGCCTGGCTGTATTTTGGCGGCGGTCAGGAATTATGGGACAAAGTTTACGAACCCTACAATGTCAAAGCCTTTCCGCTGGGTAACACCGGCATTCAAATGGGCGGCTGGTTTAACAAAGAAATCAATTCCGTTGATGATTTGGACGGCCTGAAAATGCGTATCCCGGGCCTTGGCGGCAAGGTGTTTGCCAAAGCTGGCGGTAATCCGGTGCTGCTGGCTGGCAGCGAAGTCTATACCGCGCTGGAACGCAATACCATTGATGCCACCGAATGGATTAGCCCCTATCACGACCAAAGACTCGGTCTGTATCGGGCGGCCGAACATTATTATTATCCCGGCTGGCATGAACCGGGCGCCGTTTTAGAACTCAGCATTAACAGCCGCGCCTGGGCATTATTACCTCCCGACTTACAGGCAATGGTGGAAAATGCCGCCATGGCCGAAAACCTGCGTATGGCCTCGGAAATGGAATATTTAAATGCCACAGCGCTGGCGGAATTACGTGAGCGCGGTGTTGATATCAAACCGTTTCCGGACGATGTGATGCAGCGCCTGAAAACATTGACTGATCAAACACTGGCAGAAGAAGCTGCCGCTGATCCAAAGTTTGCCGAGGTCTATCAGGCTTATCAGGCATTTCG
>CAMPHB010000131.1 GCA_946885755.1 uncultured Methylophaga sp.
CCGGATAACCAGCTTGGTCAGGCCCGGCAGATCCGCGCCAAAACCGGTAAACAAGGATTCAAACTGCGGGATAACAAAGATCATCAAAATGGCCGTGACGATAAATGCCACAACGATAATCGCTGCCGGATACACCAGCGCTTTGCGGATCTTGGATTTTAACGCCTCGGTCTTTTCCTGGTAGGTGGCGATTTCATGGAGCAGGGCTTCCAGCGTACCGGATTGTTCACCGGCATTGACCAGGCTGACGTATAAATCATCAAAATGCAGCGGAAATTTAGCCAGTGACTCAGCGAGGCTGGTACCGGATTCAACATCGGCTTTAATGGCCAGAATCATTTCCTGCATCGACACTTTTTCATGGCCTTCACCGATGATTTGCATCGACTGCATCAGCGGCACACCGGAAGACATCATGGTCGCCAGCATACGGCTGAATACCGCAATATCGGCTGGTTTAATCGGTGGTTTGCGCGCGGCAAATAAATCTTTGGGTTTTTTACGAACTTTCAGCGGTACGATACCCTGACGACGCAGATCCGCACGCACAGCCTGCACACTGTCGCCGGCAACCTCACCTTTTACCCGGCGCCCCTGCTTGTTGGTGCCTTGCCACAAATACATGGTCGGCACCACGACTTTTTTCTTTTTCTTCGCCGAAGCAGCAGCTTGCGCCATGGCTTACTCCTTGATCACGCGGTTAATTTCTTCAAGGCTGGTGAGACCCGCCATGACTTTCTTCAAGCCGGAAGCCCGCAAATCATCGATGCCTTCCAGTTTTGCCTGATCGGCAAGTTGCATGGAATTACCACCTTCCATGATGATACGACCCATGGCATCAGAAACCGGCATAACCTGATAAATACCCACGCGGCCTTTGTAGCCCGCCGTGCAGTGTTCACAGCCAACCGCCCGGTAAACTTTAAAGCCGGCGTCAATTTGCGCAGGGGTGAAACCCTCTTCCTGCAGGGTTTCCAGCGGCAACTCTTCGACCGTTTTGCATTTCGGACATAAGCGCCGTGCCAGCCGCTGGGCAATGATCAGCGTGACTGCCGAGGCAATGTTAAAGGCTGGAACCCCCATATTGGCGAGCCGTGTTAATGTTTGCGGCGCATCATTGGTATGCAGGGTGGAAAATACCATGTGGCCGGTTTGCGCGGCTTTGATGGCAATTTCCGCAGTTTCCAGATCACGGATCTCACCAACCATGATGACATCGGGATCCTGACGCAAAAAAGCGCGCAGACACTCGGTGAAACCCAAACCAATTGCCGGATGCACATTCACCTGATTAATACCCGGCAAATTGATCTCTGCCGGATCTTCGGCAGTAGAAATATTGCGGTCATCGGTATTAAGAATATTCAGTGCCGTGTACAGCGAGACCGTTTTACCACTGCCGGTCGGACCGGTCACCAGCACCATGCCATAGGGTTTATGCATGGTTTCCAGAAAGATCTGTTTTTGATCTTCTTCATAACCGAGCGCATCAATCCCCATCTGGGCACTGGTGGGATCCAGGATCCGCAGCACGATTTTTTCACCGAACAAGGTCGGAATGGTGTTGACCCGGAAATCAATGGCTTTGGACTTGGATAATTTCAGCCGCATCCGGCCATCCTGTGGCACCCGGCGTTCAGCAATATTCATACGGGACAGCACTTTCAGCCGTGCAGCAATCCGGCCACTCAGTGCCACTGGCGCTGTTTTTGATTCATGCAAAATACCGTCGATGCGGATCCGCACCCGGTATTTTTTCTCGTAAGGCTCAAAGTGGATATCCGAGGCACCGGCTTTGATGGCCTGCGTCATAATGCCGTTAATAAACCGCACCACTGGCGTGTCATCAACGCTGGTTTCAGTCAGATCCTGGCCGCGGTCTACGTCATCATCGGGGCCGAGATCAATATCATCAAGCTCAGCATTGGCAAACTCATCCAGCTGCTGTTCACGCTTATCCAGCGCTTTTTCAATGATCAGCGACAGCTTATGTTCATCAACCAGAATCGGGTAGGTATTCAGCGCAGTATTAAACTGAAACTCGTCGAGCGCCTGTAAATTGGTGGGATCCGATACGGCGACATACAGCCGTTTGCCGCGCTGAAATAACGGCAGCGCATTGTGCTGGCGGATGAGTTTTTCCTGAAACAGGCTGGTGGGTGCCAGTTCCAGATTCATCGCTTCAATATCAAACAGCGGGACACCGAATTCCTGCGAGGCAATATCAGCAATTTTATGACTGGCCAGCAGTTTGTGATTGACCAGATAAGTGACAAACGACTGTTTGGCCTGTTTGGCCGCACTTTGCGCGGATTGAGCTTCATCCTCGTTAAGCAGACCTTCGCTAACAAGACGCCGTGCCAGACCACTCAGTCTTATAGGTGCCGCCATATTTGCCATGACTAGTTGCGATTCCTTAACATAACGCTATCTCCAATGCGCCAATAGTAGGGGAGTTGCGCGATAAATTCTAGTTTCCAATTCAGCTGGCGATTGCAATCACGTATAGTCTGCCTGCTAATCACCTAATGGGGAAGATATCATGCGAAAAGTTACCGGCTGGCGGGCGCTGGCTATTGTCTTATGTACCGTCGGGCTTTTGGCGGCATGTGGTCTGAAAGGTGATTTGTATTTACCAGAGGGCAATGCGCAGACGGTTGAGGTCGCATAAAATTCATGGATTATTTTCATTATCAAAACGGTGAGCTGTTTACTGAAAACGTTGCTGCAGCGACGATTGCCGAACAATATGGCACACCTGCTTATGTTTATTCACGGGCGACGTTAGAGCGTCACTGGCGGGCCTTTGACGACGCCTTTGCCGGCCAGCCACATCTGGTGTGTTATGCCGTTAAAGCTAATTCCAATCTGGCGGTGCTGAATGTGTTGTCGCGGCTGGGTTCAGGCTTTGATATTGTCTCGGCAGGCGAACTGGCGCGGGTTTTAGCAGCCGGTGGCCGCGCTGATCGCACGGTGTTTTCCGGTGTCGGTAAAACCGCGGATGAGATCGCTTATGCGCTAGAGCAGAACATCCGCTGCTTTAATGTCGAATCCATTGCCGAACTGGAGCGTATTAATCAGGTCGCCGCTGATCTTGGCAAAGTCGCACCAGTGTCAATTCGCGTCAATCCCGATGTCGATGCTGAGACCCATCCTTATATATCGACGGGCCTCAAAGAAAACAAATTCGGTATTGATATCAATCTGGCGCCGGCGGTTTATCAGCAGGCAGCAGCGATGCCAAATCTGCAGGTGATTGGTGTTGATTGTCATATTGGCTCACAACTGACCAAAGTCACGCCATTTGTCGATGCGCTGCAGCGGGTATTACTGCTGATTGATGAACTGGCAGCCAATGGCATTGAAATTCATCATCTCGATATCGGTGGTGGCCTGGGCATTCAGTATAAAGACGAAACCCCGCCAACCCCGGCAGAATATGCCGCCGCGATGCAGGATTTACTCAAAGATCGGCAGTTGCAAATTCTGATGGAACCGGGCCGGGCGATTGCCGGTAATGCCGGTATTTTGCTGACTAAAGTTGAATATATTAAAGCTAGCGATGACAAACGTTTTGCCATTGTGGATGCCGCGATGAATGACTTGCTGCGGCCGGCGCTGTATCAATCATGGATGGCGATTGATGCGGTGAAGCCGCGTGACAGTCAGCTATTTAACTACGATATTGTTGGTCCAGTCTGCGAAACTGGTGATTATCTCGGTAAAGACCGGCAGCTGGCGATTGAAAGTGGCGATTTGCTGGCGGTTCGCTCTGCCGGGGCGTATGGTTTCACTATGAGTTCAAATTATAATTCGCGGCCGCGGGCGGCGGAGATCATGGTCGACGGCGAGCAGGCGTTTGTGGTGCGTGAGCGCGAAACAATTGACAGTTTGTATCAGGGCGAACACCTGTTGCAGGATTAAATGATGTTGAAATTCAGCAAAATGCATGGGCTTGGCAATGACTTTATCGTCATTGATGCCATTCGCCAGTCTGTTTCGCTGAATGCGGCGCAGGTAAGGTTTTTAGCGGATCGACATTTTGGCATCGGTTGTGATCAGCTGCTTCTGGTGGAAAAAAGTGACCATGCGGATGTCGATTTCCGATACCGGATTTTTAATTCGGACGGTGGCGAGGTCGCGCAATGCGGTAACGGTGCCCGTTGTTTTGCCCGCTTTGTTTATGATAATCACCTCACTGAAAAAACCACCATTGCTGTCGAAACGGCCTCAGGTGTGATTTATCCGACCCTGCAACATGATGGCCAAATCAGCGTTGATATGGGCCGGCCAAGGTTCTTGCCGGAACAAGTGCCATTTAAAGTCGCTGAAGCGGCAACCACGTATATGCTGGCCATTGAACCTGGCCATCAGGTAGAAATCGCGGCGCTTTCGATGGGCAATCCGCATGCCGTGATGCTGGTCGATGATGTCGATACCGCACCGGTACTGGAAATTGGCCCGCTGATTGAGGCGCATCCGCAGTTTCCCGAGCGGGTCAATGCCGGCTTTATGCAACTGGTCAGTCACGATGCCATTAAATTACGGGTTTATGAACGTGGTGCCGGTGAAACCAGCGCCTGTGGTACCGGGGCCTGCGCCGCCGTAGTCAGCGGTATTCGCCGAGGTTTACTGGCACGTGATGTAGTGGTGCAATTACCGGGCGGACAATTACATATCAGCTGGCCGGATGAAAATGCCAGTGTCACCATGACCGGCCCGGCGACACATGTGTTTGATGGAGAAATAGCGTGGGCAACCCTGAACAATCTCTGAGCGCCGAACAGGTCAGCGCTTTTTTGCAGCAAAACAGAGATTTCCTGCTGACCCAGCCGGAAGTTCTGCAGCAACTGGAACTCGCCGAAAGTCCGCCCGGCACCATTTCTCTGGCGCAGCGTCAGCGCGAACAACTGCAAAATAAAAACCGTCAGCTGCAGGAGCAATTGCATGCCCTGCTCGATAATGCAAACAG
>CAMPHB010000132.1 GCA_946885755.1 uncultured Methylophaga sp.
ACACACCATTGCCGGCAAGAATAATCGGGTTTTTGGCATTGGAAATAATTTCTGCAGCGCGCTCGATATGCTCTGCAGCAGGTTCCGGCGGCGAAGCATTTTTGACGCGCAGCGGCCGGTCATTGATTTCCATTTCGGCAATGTTTTCCGGAAACTCGATAAAGCACGCACCGGTTTTTTCGGTCTGCGCCACTTTAAAGGCTTTGCGGACAATTTCCGGAATGACTTCAGGACTGACAATGCGGGTGGCGTATTTGGTGATGGGTACAAACATCGCTTCAAGATCCAGCACCTGATGCGATTCTTTATGTAAACGATTGGTGGATGCCTGGCCGGCCACGGCAATCAGCGGTGCGTGATCCATATTGGCATCCGCCACACCGGTAATCAGATTGGTTGCACCGGGGCCGAGGGTGGCAATACAAACGCCGGCGCGGCCGGTTAAACGGCCATAAACATCAGCCATAAATGCCGCACCTTGTTCGTGGCGCGCGGTGATAAATTTGATTGGCGAATCCAGCAGCGCATCCATCACATCGAGGTTTTCTTCACCGGGAATGCCAAAAATATACTCAACGCCTTCGTTTTCCAGGGCTTTGACGAACAATTCTGCGGCTTTCATCCGGTGGTTCCTCGGGCATCATTAAATTGGCTGCAAGGATAGCAGATATGGTTATTTGAGCGACCAGTCAGGGAACGATTATTAATGATGGAAAAATTAACCACAGAGGCGCAGAGGTCACAGAGTTTTAAAAGATGATTTAATTATGTTTATCAAAATATTTAAATCAATTATCAGCATTGATCTCACATACCGAAACATCAGAAAAAGCAGTTATCCGCAGATTTCGCCGATTTTCACAGATTTGAGATTGTTGTGCGGTAAAAAAACTTACTTGCATCTGCGTAATCTGTGGATGATTTTTTATTCTCTGTGCCCTCTGTGCCCTCTGTGCCCTCTGTGCCTCTGTGGTTAATATAAAAAAGGGGCTGAAAGCCCCTTTAAATGATTACTGAAACGCTTTCGGCATTTGCTGATGCCAGTCGGTTTCCTGTTGATAACGATGGGCAACATTCAGCAAACGTGCTTCGTCAAAATAATTACCGATGATTTGCAGACCGACAGGCATTTCATTGACGAAACCAGCCGGAATAGAGATACCTGGCAGGCCTGCCAGGTTCACGTTGATGGTATAAATATCTTCCATATACATTGCGACCGGATCGTCGGTTTTTTCCCCGAAGCGGAATGCCGGCGTCGGTGCTGACGGACCCATAATGACATCGACATCTTCAAACGCTTTCAGAAAGTCATCACGAATCAGCCGGCGACACTGTTGTGCTTTCAAATAGTAAGCATCGTAGTAACCGGCAGACAGGGCATAGGTGCCGATCATGATGCGACGTTTCACTTCGTCACCAAAACCTTCGCCACGCGAACGGGTGTAGAGATCCATCAGATCTTTTGGATCTTCTGCACGATGTCCAAAACGAACACCATCCATCCGCGACAGATTCGATGAACATTCTGCCGGTGCCACCACATAATAAGTTGGTACGGCTAAATCGGTATTGGGCAGGGTGATTTCTTTCAGCGTCGCACCCATTGCCTCATAAGTCTTAATTGCCGTTTGCACTGCTTCAGCGACTTTGGGATCCAGGCCGGCGCCAAAATATTCTTTAGGCAGACCAATGGTCAGACCTTGCAATGAGTCATTCAAATTAGCGGTGTAATCCGGTACATCACGTTGCACACTGGTGGAATCACGTTCATCAAAACCGGACATGGCATTCATCAGCCAGGCAGCGTCTTCAGCGCTGTTGGCCATCGGACCGGCCTGATCCAGACTGGAGGCGAAAGCAATCATGCCGTAACGGGAAATCCGGCCGTAAGTCGGTTTTAAACCGGTTAGATTACATAATGACGAAGGCTGACGAATCGAACCGCCGGTATCAGTACCGGTGGCAATCGGCGCCAGACGTGCGGCAACCGCCGCTGCAGAACCGCCTGATGAACCACCCGGCACCCGATCGGTATCCCAGGGATTTTTCACCGGACCATAAAAACTGGTTTCGTTGGATGAGCCCATGGCAAATTCATCCATATTGGTTTTACCTAGGGTCACCATACCGGCAGCATTAAGCTTTTCGACGACAGTGGCGTCATAAGGTGAAACAAATTTGTCGAGCATTTTTGAGCCGCAACTGGTGCGCACGCCCTTGGTGCAAAAAATATCTTTATGGGCCAGCGGAATACCGGTTAACGGGCCGGCAGTTTTTGCCTGTAAGCGGGCGTCGGCGGCTTTGGCCTGTGCCATGGCCAGTTCATCGGTGACGCTGATAAAGGCGTTTAACTGGCCGTTATGCTGATTAATACGATTAAGAAAATGCTGCGTCAGTTCAACACTGCTTATTTCACCCTGCTGCAGGGCATCAGAAATTTGTTTGAGCGATTTGTTATGCATGTCGAGCCTGATTATTCGATGACTTTAGGAACCAGATAAACACCGGCTTCGGTTTTCGGAGCGATAGATTGAAATAATTCACGCTGGTCGGTTTCGCTGACCACATCATCACGCAGCCGCTGAACGGCATCTAATGGATGTGCCATTGGCGAAATGCCATCGGTATCGACGGCACTCATTTGCTCAACCAGTGACAGGATATTATTCAAATCCCGGGCATAATCGGGAATGACAGACTCATCAATAGCAAGCCTTGCCAGATGGGCAATTTTCTCTACATCGGATTTTACTAAACTCATCGATGGTTCCAGAATTTATATTTTTGACGAAAGTGTGAAGTTTAAATGATTACGCGCTTGCCCAACAGACCTTGGCATTGCTAAAGTAGCGTTTTTCGCCTTTCCTGAAGTGGTTTTTTCAATGTTCGAACGCTTACGTGGTCTCTTTTCCAACGATCTGTCTATCGATCTGGGTACGGCCAATACACTGATTTATGTTCGTGGCCGGGGCATCGTTCTTGATGAACCATCAGTTGTAGCGATTCGACAGGATAAAGGTCCGGGCGGTCCGCGTTCAATTGCCGCTGTCGGCGCTGAAGCCAAACGCATGCTGGGCAGAACACCCGGTAATATCACAGCCATCCGGCCACTGAAAGATGGTGTGATTGCCGACTTCACCGTCACGGAAAAAATGCTGCAGCACTTTATCCGTAAAGTCCATGAAGGCCGTTTTCTGAAACCCAGTCCCCGCGTTCTGGTCTGTGTACCTTGCGGTTCAACGCAGGTTGAACGCCGCGCCATTCGTGAATCAGCGGCCGGTGCCGGTGCCCGTGATGTGTTTCTGATTGAAGAACCGATGGCGGCTGCTATTGGTGCCGGTATGCCGGTTGAAGAAGCCAGCGGTTCGATGGTGCTGGATATTGGTGGTGGTACTACCGAAGTCGCCATTATTTCCCTGAACGGTATTGTTTACTCGGCGTCAGTGCGCATTGGCGGTGACTTGTTTGATGAAGCGATTGTCAACTATGTGCGTCGTAACTATGGCACGTTGATTGGTGAATCGACTGCTGAAAAAATCAAAAAAGAAATTGGCTCAGCCTATCCGGGCAATGAGGTTCGCGAGATGGAAGTGCGTGGCCGTAATCTGGCCGAGGGCATTCCGCGCAGCTTCACTTTAAACAGTAATGAAATTCTGGAAGCCCTGCAGGATCCACTGTCAGGTATTGTGGCTGCCGTGAAAACTGCACTGGAGCAAACGCCGCCGGAACTGGGCGCTGACGTAGCGGAGCGTGGTATTGTGCTGACAGGCGGCGGTGCGCTGCTGAAAGATTTGGATCGTTTGTTAATTGAAGAAACCGGCCTGCCGGCTATTGTTGCCGAAGATCCGCTGACCTGTGTGGCCCGTGGTGGTGGCAGGGCACTTGAGCTCATTGATGAGCGGGGGACTGACGTTTTCACCTTTGAGTAAGCCGTAATCAGCCTGATGAATTGAGACCTTTGCAGATGGCGGCATGTGCGAAGGTCTTTTCATTTTAGGAGTCCGTCATTAAACCGTTATTTGCACAAACGCCTTCATTGAACACCCGCATGCTGATAGCGGTGGTGGCGTCTATACTGTTATTTTTGGCGGATTCGCGGCTCGACTTGTTTAAACCGGTGCGGTCTGCTTTGGCGACAGCGGTTTATCCGATTCAGAGTATTGCCGCCATGCCGACCAGTTTTAGCGAATGGATCGGTGATTTATTTCAGGATCGCGACGATTTGCGCGAACGTATCACCTCTTTGGAAGCGCAGGCACTGATGCAGAGCGTCCGCATGCAACGTATGCAAGCTTTGGAACGTGAAAATATGCGCTTGCGAGAATTGCTGGGATCATCATTTCGTTTGCAGGAAAGGGTACAGATCGCTGAGTTGCTAAGCGTCGATTTAGATCCGTTTTATCAGCACGTCATTATCGATAAAGGCGCGCAGTTTGGCGTTTATGAAGGTCAGCCGGTGCTGGATTCGCGCGGTGTAATGGGCCAGGTGGCCGAAGTCAGTCAACTTTCCAGCCGGGTCGTGTTACTGACCGATCCCAGTCACAGTATCCCGGTACAAATTGTCAGAAACGGTCTGCGGGCGGTCGCTACTGGCCGCGGTCTGGGCGAGCCCTTGCAGGTTGAATATCTGCCACATAATGCAGATATCCGTGAAGGTGACTGGCTGGTGACATCCGGACTGGGTGGCCGTTTTCCGGTCGGTTATCCGGTAGGTCGCGTGTTATCGGTGGATTTTCCGCCAGGTAAGGCGTTTGCTGAAATTTCCGTACAACCGGCGGCACAACTGGGTACCAGCCGTGAGCTGATGCTGGTATTGCCGGGCGAAAAAATCAATTTTGGCGTGACACTGCCTGATGCTGAAACAAGCAGCGATCCGATGTCAGCGCTGCCGTCATTAATGCCCGAAATCCTGCAGCCGGCGACACCTTCGCAA
>CAMPHB010000133.1 GCA_946885755.1 uncultured Methylophaga sp.
ATCCGCCACCAGGCCGAGAATAAAACCCAGCAGGCTAAACGTAATACAGGTTAAAAACAAAAACAGCAGCATCGACAACGGATGCAGAATCGAATAATCGACAAACAAACGCGCAGTCAGCAAAATCAGACCGGCCAGAATCATCGATTTGGTCGCCGCCGCACCGACATAACCGATAACAATTTCAAATGCCGATACCGGCGCCGACAACACCTCATAAATTGCCCCTGACCACCTTGGCATATAAATCCCGAATGAGGCGTTGGAGGTTGTTTCGGTCAGCACCATCAGCATGATCAGGCCGGGAATAATAAACGCGCCGTAGCTGACGCCGCCGATGTCGGTCATGGCAGAACCTATCGCCGAGCCAAAGACAATAAAGTACAAAGAAGTCGATAACACCGGCGAGGCGATGCTCTGTAACGGCGTACGCCAGGTGCGGTGTAACTCCGATAAATAAATGGCTTTAATCGCATACCAATTCATCGGGAGTCCTCCAGCAGGCTGACAAATATTTGTTCCAGCGTGCTCTGCTTGGTTTTAACATCACTGAGCGCAATACCTGATCGATGAATCGCCGCCAGCACTTCGGTCACATGGTTGGTCGGCTGGTTGTCATCATAATCATAGGTCAGCGTTTTGCCCTCTTCATCGATTTGCAGCACAAAACCATTCAATTCGGCTGGCAATTCGCTAATGGCCGTTTGCAGATGCAAAATCAGCTGCTTACGTCCCAGCTTTTTCATCAAATCCCACTTGTTATCAACCAGCAACAATTCACCGCGGTTGATAATGCCAATCCGATCGGCGATTTCTTCGGCTTCTTCGATGTAATGTGTGGTCAGAATAATCGTCGTACCGCGCTGGCGTAATTTTTCCACCAGCTTCCACATATCGCGGCGTAATTCCACATCAACGCCAGCGGTCGGTTCATCGAGAAACAGAATTTCCGGCTCATGCGCTAGTGCCTTGGCAATCAGCACCCGGCGTTTCATACCACCTGATAAAAACTGAATTTTGGCGTGGCGTTTTTCCCACAGCGACAGCGCTTTAAGAATCTCTTCCAGATAAGCATCATCGCGTGGTTTGCCAAACAGGCCGCGGCTGAACACCATGGTGTCCCAGACAAAAGCAAACACATCTATGGCCAGTTCCTGCGGCACCAGACCGATTTGTTTGCGCGCCTCGCGAAATTGTTTGACCACATCAAAGCCGCCAACCTGTACCTGACCCTCACCAATATTCACAAGGCCGCAGATAATGCTGATCAATGTGGTTTTACCGGCGCCATTAGGGCCGAGCAAAGCGAAGATTTCGCCGCGTTTGATTTGTAAGTTGACCTGCTTTAACGCATGAAAGCCGGAAGCGTAAACTTTACTCAGATCACGCACATCAATGACGTTATCGTCCAAAACGGGTTTCCTTCACTTTTCGGTTCAAGCCTTGTCGTTGTTATCTGTAAACAACCGGCCGGCTTTAAAATCTATGCGGTTTAATCGATGCGGTTAAGCGCTTTTTCCAGTGCGGCAAAAAAGCGTTCAGGTGCTTCGATATGCGGCAAATGACCGACATCATCAAATTCCACTAATTCGGCATCGGGGATCTGCTGTGCCACCGCTTTGCCCAGTTTAGTGTAATCACCCATCTGCTGCGCCGTTTCTTTATCGACCAGATCACGACCAATCGCCGTGCGATCCCGGGTACCAATTAACAATGTAGTCGGCACCTGAAGCTGATCAAATTCATACACCACCGGCTGCGACAGCACCATATCGGCAGTCAGTGCCATATTCCAGGCAAATCGATCCCCTTGTGCGCCCTGATAACTGCTCGCCAATAATTGCGCCCAGCGGGCATAATCATTATTCCAGCGGCCATCGTAATAACTGTTCTGCTGATATATTTTGATATCGCCAAAGTTTTTATTGCGCTCGCTATTATAAAGCTTATCAATAGATACATACGGCACACCCATTGCCCGCCAGTCTTCAAGCCCGATCGGGTTCAGCAACAACAGTTGCTGTGTTGCTTGCGGATATTGCAACGCAAAACGTGTCGCCAGCATACCACCCATGGAATGCCCCATTACTCTCACGGTATCGATCTCAAGATGCGTCAACAATGCTTTGCTATTAGCGGCCAGTTGCGCAAAGCTAAACTGATAATTTTTCGGCAGACTGGATAGGCCGAACCCCACCTGATCAGGCACTACCACCCGATAACCGAGTTCTGCCAGGTAATCAATCGTCTGCTGCCAATAAGCTCCGGTAAAGTTTTTACCATGCAACAACAGCATCACCCCTTTGGGCTGACCTTCCGGCGCTACATCCATATAGCGCATGCTCAGCATTTGCTGTTGGCTTTCAAATGTGAATGTCTTAACCGGATGCGGGTAATCATCTTCATCAATCGCCATTGCCAGCGGGCTGAACAAAATGAGCAGCATTGATAATGCAAAAAATCGCATAAGGTTTCTCCCGAAACTACTTGGTGAGAATGTGGAATACATAGGACTTAGTTTTTAACGTCTCTGAGTAGTTGCATGATATCTTCACGGCCGCGCCAGCCATGCCAGGCCGAGAGCGACATTATTGATGCAGCAATGACCAGCATCGGCCATTCCGCATGAACAAAATGCGTCAGCACCGCGCCCACCATCAGCCCCGCCAGACAAACGCCGGCCAGTGCAGATAATCTTGACACTAACAAGCCCATTGCGCCCGCCACCTCAAGCACACCGGTCAGATACATAAACCAGAGGGGATAACCCCAGCGCACAAACGCCTCGACCTCAAACGGCAGACTGACCAGTTTTGCCCCACCAGAGAGCAAAAAAATAATCGCCAGCAGACCCTGCAAAATGTTCAGTTTCATCTTGTTGCGCCCTTCTGTAAGTGTCATTTCAAATGCTACGCGATTGTGCCGTTGCTGACCTGACGCATTGTCAGATGCTGACGTCACAAAAGTCTGACCATTTTGATGTCTTGTCGTTACATTCCTGTCACCCGCATCAGCATGCTTTTTGAATCTGTGCCGGCAAACCGCTAGGGTAAAAGCCTGAATGCTAATCAGGACGACTTCATGGAAGCGCTGTTTACCGCTTTTGCCAATTTTATGTGGGGCCTGCCGCTGGTCATACTGCTGGTCGGTGGCGGGCTATTTTTTGTGCTGTATTCGGGCGGTCTGCCTTATCGCCATTTTGACCATGCGCTGCAAATTCTGACCGGCCGCTTTGATCGCAATAGCGATGCCGGCGATATTCCCCATGCTCAGGCCTTAAGCACAGCCTTATCTGGAACACTGGGGCTGGGCAATATTGCCGGTGTGGCACTGGCGATCACCATGGGCGGGCCGGGCGCTATATTCTGGATGTGGATGACTGCAGTTATCGGTGTCGCCACCAAATTTTATACCTGTTCGCTGAGTGTGATGTTTCGCGGTAAAGACAGCGAGGGCAATCTTCAGGGTGGTCCCATGTATGTCGTTCGTGAAGGCCTGGGCAGACGTTGGTGGCCGCTGGCGGCACTATTTGCTGTCGCGGGATTGATGGGCACTATGCCGGCTTTTCAGGTCAACCAGTTGGTGCAAATTCTGCGTGAAGTGGTGGCGCAACCTGCCGGCTGGGCCACCTCACAAAGCCATTTCAGTTTTGACTTGATAATGGGGCTGCTGATCGCCGCGCTGGTGTTGCTGGTCACAACCGGCCATATTCAGCGCGTCGGACGAGTTACGGTGCGCATGGTGCCGATCATGGTGTTGCTGTATCTGGGCATGACCGCCTTTTTGTTAATCCGCTTTGCCAGCGAAATTCCGGCTGCTTTGCAACTGATTATTACCGATGCTTTTTCCGGTGAAGCTGTCGCAGGCGGGGCCATTGGCACGGTGATTTTGATGGGCGTTCGCCGCGGCGCTTTTTCTAACGAAGCCGGTATCGGCACCGAATCCATGGCCCACGGTGCGGCACGCACCAACGAACCGATTCGCGAAGGTTTGGTGGCTATGATGGGTCCAGTCATTGATACCCTGCTGGTATGTACCTGCACGGCGCTGGCGATTCTGGTGACCGGCAGCTGGCAGGTGGATGGCAACATTGATGGTGTGACCCTGACCTCGCAGGCGTTTGAAACCGCCTTTCCCGGTTTTGGTGCTTACCTGTTGACGCTGGTGGTGGCGCTGTTGTCACTGAGCACGATTTTTACTTTCTGGTATTACGGCAGCAAGTGTCTGGGCTTTTTAATCGGCGCACAGCATCAGCATCATTACGTCTGGATTTACGCCGCGCTCGTAGTGTTTGGCAGCATCGCCAGTCTGCCGGCCATTATCGGCCTCATTGATGGGCTGTATGCCACCATGGCGATCCCCACCATGATTTCAGCGCTGCTGCTGGCGCCAAAGGTTAACCAAGCTGCGCGAGACTATTTTCAGCGGCATGGGAAACGATCAGAGAAGAAGCCGACTTGATGAGTTCTTTGCTTGATTAACTGCGTTCAGCTTTCCCAATGACTGGCTGGCACACGCTTGATATGAATATGGCTGATCAGCCGAATAGCTGGGCGAATCAAAAACTGAAAACTGCCGACGACGAATAACCAGGCAGCAGCTTTTTCATATTCCGGAAAAAGAAAAAGAATACTGCCAATCAAAAACCAGATCGCAATCAGAAAGTCATTGACGATACTGGCCACTTCATAACGGCGACGGATGATGAGTTCTTCATTGCCCAATCTGATGGTCAGTGGATTATCGGTTTGTGGTTCTTGCATGTTGTTGATCCGTATTTATGGATATCAATAACTAACTGTATCAAGGCACCAGCCAACTTAATTTAAGCTTATTTAACGTCAGGCTCCGGCAAAACCGGTGGCGAGTCATCCATATGGGTTAAAAAAT
>CAMPHB010000134.1 GCA_946885755.1 uncultured Methylophaga sp.
AAATCCAAGTCAACGATTGGCGATATTGCGGATCAAACTGTTCAAATTGGTAACGACAACAGCTTTGCCGCAACCAAAGGCATGCCGATGGGTACCATGTTTGAACTGTCGACGCTGATTTTCCTTGAAGCGACTATTTCTTATCTGATTCATGAGAAGAATATCGCAGAGGAAGACATGCGCTATCGTCACGCCAATATGGAATAACCACTTTTCCTGAAGTGCTATACCAGAAAAGGCAGCCTGCGGGCTGCCTTTTTTTTGCCTGTAAAGTTGTTGAACAGCACAATCATTGAACAGCGAATAGAGCGTCCCCATTTATCGCTGTATAATTAACTGTTTATTTGAAATCGCAGTACATCATCATGACCGCCAAAACACTTTACGACAAATTATGGGATCAACATGTAGTTCGCAGTGAAAGCGATGGCACCGCATTGCTTTACATTGATCGCCATCTGGTTCACGAAGTGACCTCGCCGCAGGCCTTTGAGGGGCTGCGTCTGGCCGGTCGTCTGCCCTATCGGCTGAATTCGATTCTGGCGACGCCGGATCATAATGTGCCCACCAGTCACCGTGAACAGGGTATTGCTGATCCGATTTCGCGTTTGCAGGTGGAAACGCTGGATCAAAACTGCGCGCAGTTTGGTATCACCGAGTTTGGCTTAAATGATATGCGTCAAGGCATTGTCCATGTGGTCGGCCCGGAACAAGGCGCCACCCTGCCCGGCATGACCGTGGTCTGCGGTGATTCACATACGTCAACGCATGGCGCTTTCGGCGCACTGGCCTTTGGTATCGGCACTTCCGAAGTCGAGCACGTGATGGCGACACAGTGCCTGATCCAACGCAAATCCAAAAATATGCAGGTGCGCGTTGAAGGCCATGTGAATCCGGGTATTACGGCCAAAGATATTGTGCTGGCCATTATCGGTGAGATTGGTACCGCCGGCGGTAACGGTTATGCGATCGAATTTGCCGGCGAAGCCATTCAGGCTTTAAGCATGGAAGGCCGCATGACCGTTTGCAATATGACCATTGAAGCCGGTGCCCGTGCGGGCATGGTTGCGGTCGATGACACCACTATTAATTACTTAAAAGACCGACCATTTGCCCCGCAAGGTGCGCACTGGGAAAAAGCGGTTGCCGCCTGGCGGGATTTGCATTCTGATGCGGATGCCCATTTCGACAAAGTGGTGGTTTTAAAAGCGGCAGATATCAAGCCACAGGTCACCTGGGGCACGTCACCGGAAATGGTGGTGCCGGTTGATGCCAATATTCCGGATCCGGCGGCTGAACAGGATGCAGTGAAGCGCAACGGCATGCAAAAAGCCCTGACCTATATGGGCTTATCAGCCAAACAAGCTATCACTGATATTAAACTGGATCGGGTATTTATCGGCTCTTGTACCAATTCACGGATTGAAGATTTACGTGAAGCTGCCGCGGCGATTAAAGGCGGTAAAGTTTCCAGCACGGTCAAACAAGCCATGGTGGTGCCCGGCTCCGGTCTGGTCAAACAGCAGGCCGAACAGGAAGGCCTGGACAAAGTCTTTATCGCCGCCGGCTTTGAATGGCGCGATCCGGGCTGCTCGATGTGCCTGGCCATGAATGCCGATCGTCTGGAAGCCGGTGAGCACTGCGCCTCAACGTCAAACCGTAACTTTGAAGGTCGTCAGGGTCAGGGTGGCCGCACCCATCTGGTCAGCCCGGCGATGGCGGCGGCAGCAGCCATTGCCGGTCATTTTGTTGATATCACGGCCCATTAATGGCCGTTGATTATCAGGCAGCGGCCGCCGAGCTTTTAACCTTGCGTGATTTTTTGCGCTGGACCACATCACGCTTTCACGAAGCACAATTGTTTTACGGTCATGGCAATGCCGATGCCTTTAATGAAGCAACGCAGCTGATTTTGCACAGTCTGCAACTGCCGGTCAGCGAACTGCCGGAAATGTTTCTTGATGCTCGCCTGACCGATGCTGAAAAAACCAGCCTGCTCAATTTAATTCAGCAACGGATAGATAAGCGCATTCCGGTTCCCTATTTAACCCATGAAGCTTGGTTTGCCGGTCTGCCGTTTTATGTTGATGAACGGGTATTAGTTCCCCGCTCGCCGTTTGCCGAGCTTATCAGTGAACAATTTGCGCCGTGGCTGACGGCACCGGAGCAGGTCAGCCGTATTCTGGATATGTGTGCCGGCAGCGCCTGTATTGCCATCGCGCTGGCTTATGCATTCCCCGATGCCGCCGTAGATGCAGTGGATATCAGCACCGAAGCACTGGCGGTTGCAAAAATCAATCAGCAGAAACATCAACTGCATGAACAGTTACAACTGATTGAATCAGATTTATGGGCAAAGTTAGAGCCCACCCGGCAATACGACTTGATCGTCAGCAATCCCCCCTAGGTGGGCGATGCTGAAATGGCCACTTTGCCGGCCGAATACCGTCATGAACCAGCCAGTGCGCTGCGCGCCGACGACAATGGTCTGGCATTGGTCGAACGCATTATTATCGGCGCGGCTGAGTTCTTAACCCCTGACGGTCTGCTGTTTGTTGAAGTGGGCAACAGTGACCAAGCTGTTGCCATGGCATGGCCTGAAACGGACTTTATGTGGTTAGCGTTTGAAAACGGCGGTCATGGCGTATTTATGCTCACTCAGCCGCAATGTGCGGCATTCGCCGCACGTCGCTAAGGATTACTCCGCTTCCGGCTGATATTGCCGGACGCAGTTACGGCCAGCCATCTTGGCCTGATACATGGCCCGGTCGGCCATTTCAAATAAGCTATTCAAGGTGTCTTGCTGATCATGCCGTAACTGTGCCACACCGACACTCAAAGTAATATCCAGATTGGCCGGCTTAAAGCGCGCAAGCCGTTTTTGCATTCTTTCCATCAGTGCCGCAGCGCCTTCGGCATCACAACCGGGCAATAACATGACAAATTCCTCACCGGCCCAGCGCGCCACCATATCGACATCGCGGACATGACGCTTCAGCCAGTTACCCAGTTCCGCCAGCACCTGATCGCCTTTGATATGTCCCTGCTCATCATTCAAAGCACGAAAGTTATCAAGATCTAATACGGCCATCGCCAGATTACGTTTAAACCGATAAGCCTCACTGAAATATTTACCGGCAAATTCACGCAATGCATGACGGTTAAATAACTGCGTCAGCTGATCCAGCATCGCCAGGCTATACAAAGAGTTTTGCTGGGCACGCAATTCGCGGACATTCTGATAACTGGTGATATGGTTAAACACCCGCTGTCGAAGCTCTTCACGGACAATCGGTTTGGAAACAAAATCATTAACACCCAAATGAAACAGTTCAATCTTGCGGGAAATATTGTCAAAGCCAGAGGTCGCAATGATCGGCACATTGGCGTATTCCTCACGTAGCCGGCGGATTTTGCGCACCAGCGTAATGCCACTCATACTGCCTTCCAGCATAATATCAGTAATGACCAAATCGTAATCACCGCCGTTGAACGCCTCCCAGGCTTCTTCCGCAAAGGTATAGGCATCGACATCAAGGCCCATATCGGTCAGCAAATCAATAATGATGGTTTGCAGCACTCGCGAGTCTTCAATAAATAATACCCGCCCCGATAAATGCCGGGTTTCGCGCTCGGCCAGACGCTGTACATAGGTTTCCAGTTCCCTACCATCGTGCTTGTTGAAAATATCGGTGGCACCGGCCAGCAAGGCCTGTTTGAGCGTACGTGCTGTATCGTTTTCGGTCAGCACCAGCACTGCGACAAAATCATAACCATTTATTGCTCGCAGCTGACCGCAAAACTCGCTGCCGGCGATATCCGTTAAATCATCACTGCAACACACTAAACGAAACCGCGAGGCATTGGCCAGCAACAGTCCTTGCTGACCATTTTCTGCCAGTTCGACGCTAAAGCCGGCAGATTCCAATATTTTTTTCGCTTTATCACGAAATTCGGCGGACGCATCCACCACAAGCGCGTTGAGTTGTTGCACAGGTGATTCCTTCTCCATTGCTAGGGCTTGTTTATCTTCCATATCCACCACTGCTGGCGGCTCATTGTGGCCGGCCAGGTGGAAATTGCGCTCTATTGTTGTCCTACATAAGCAATGAACAACGCAGTAAGTCCTTGCATTCTGCCTTTTCAAACAGGCAAACGGCAAGCCTTATTGGCCAACAGGATTTGTCCGGTAAATTCACTGCGCAGGTAAAAGCCACGCGGATTTTGCAAAATCGTGCTGCCATCTTCAGCAACCGCCTGTGCCAAAACACGGCTGTTGGCTGCTTTGGGGCGGATTTGCAGTACTTGCCCCTGCCTGGCTGATAAACCCGCCTGACCGCTTAATACCAGCGCATCCATCAGCTCTTCCCAGTCTTGTTTTAACAAAGCAGTTTGCTGTTTATCCGGCTGCCATAAAAACCCCTCACCGACATAACGCTCAGCCAGCGGAATTGCATTGTCAGCCTCAATCGGCAACCACAGTACCCTGGCCAGCTTGCGGCGCAGCCAGCTATTTTCCCAGGATAGTTCACCGGTTTCGGTCAGGCTGACCGTGCAGACATACGTTGATTCTTTGGGCATACCATTGGCGGCCAGCGGTAATGTCTTCAGTTCAATACCCAGGCCTGTGAAATCCGGTTCAGCATGACTGCCGGCATCAGCACCCAATATTTTTTCCAGTAAACTGCCGACCCAGCCTTTATGTCGCCGAAGATCATCGGGTACCGCGATATTAATTTGCGCGGCAAGCTGACCCAGTGTCTGACCCGTAATTGTCTGGCAGCGCTGTAATAGTTCCGCTTCCGATTGTGGCGGAACTTGCGCCGGGTAAATTTTATCTGACATGCGGGCATGATAATCTAG
>CAMPHB010000135.1 GCA_946885755.1 uncultured Methylophaga sp.
TATCAGTGTCGGTATCTATCTCGCCTACACGGGTTATTCCTATATGGCGATTGTTTATCAGCAAATCGTGCAGGCGGTTATTTTCCTGATTTTATATTCGGTTTTGTCTCAGTGGCGGCCGGGTTTACCAAAACCGGACGCCGGTACCAAACAACTGTTTTCATTTGGCTGGAATCTGATGGGCGCGCAGATTCTCGGCTATTTTTCAAAGAATATGCCGGTGGTGTTGATTGGCTATAAGTTCGGTGCCACGCCGCTCGGTTTTTTTGAGCGTGCCATGCAAATCCTGATGATGCCGCTGAATCAGCTCAGTGCACCGTCACAGGCGGTGGCTGTGCCCATTTTGTCTAAGTTACAGACTGAAAATGAGCAGAAATTCAACGAGTTTCTGGTGTTTGGCCAAAATATCATCGTTCACCTGATTAGCTTTGGTCTGGTGCTTATCGTCACCCAAACAGAAAGGCTGGTGACCTTGGTGCTGGGCCCGCAGTGGGTAGAGCTGGTACCGATTTTTCAGGCTTTGTCTGTGGGTGGTGTGTTTCTGGTTTTGGGCTATAGCAGTTATTGGGTGTTTCTGAGCAAAGGCATTACCAACCGGCTATTTAAATTAAGTCTGGTTACCCGGCCAATGATTATTGCGATTACCGCGCTTGGCATTTTAGGCACCACCACCACGGTTGCCATCTGCTATTCGATTGGTTTGGGACTGTCATGGCTGCTCGGTGTTTTCTGGCTGAAAAACACCGGTATTCCGGTTCAGCGGTTGATCGTCAATCCGATTGCGGTGGCTGCGGTGTATTTTTCGGCGGCGTTTATTTCCAATCAGCTGGTGGCGAATTTTCAACTGGGCGTGTTGCAAGGGATTGTATCCGGCTGGCTGGTGTTAATGGGGCTGCTAGTGATGGCCTATGCGCTGTTCCCGATATTCAGAGACAGTGTCAACCAACTGTTTCAGTTGCGTTATTACGTTAATAAGGTGAAACCGGCTTAATGAAAGACATCATCAAAAAGTGCATACCGACCACGTTTATCAACGTCATGATTGGACGGTTGTTATTGTTTTGCCTGCGCTGGAAAACCAAAAGCATTGTCCGGCCTGATACGGCGGCGCTGATTGCCGCGCCCGGCGGCGGCAACATTGGTGATCAGGCCATGCTGGAGTCATTTCTGCTCAATGTAAAAGGCAAGAAATGCATCATTACTACCAACCGTAATCCGCTGCAGATCCCGGCGCTCTATGCGCTGGACGCCGAAGTCATCCAAATGCCGGGTTTGATTTACGGACAGCCACACAGTTTTCTGCGTGACTTTGTCAGGTTTATCAACCTGATGCCGCACCTGAAATCGCTTTCCGTGATTGGGGCTGATGTGATGGATGGCGGTTATAACCCGCATGCTTCTGTAATGCGCGCCTATGCAGCAATCTTTGCTGCCGATGTTGGTATTCCGGCACGGATTTTGGGCTTTAGCTGGAACAGCAATCCAGACAAAAAAGCCGTTTCAGCGCTTAGAGCTGCAGGCGAAAAAGGCGTTGCGTTATTGGTGCGGGATGCACTTTCGCAAAAGCGGCTGAACCAGCTGGGTATCAGTAATACGATGTTATCGGCGGATGTGGTGTTTGCCAACCCGCGGCAACAGGATGAGGACATTGAGGATCTGCTTGAGTATTGCCAGGGCAAACCGGTGGCGCTGGTCAATGCCAGTGGTTTGATCGCCAAAGAGATCGATCAGATCGAAGAATACAAAACCATCATCGACAAGCTGAATGCAGAGCAGTACACCGTTGTCTTGCTGCCCCATGTTATTCGTGACGGCGCTAACGATCTGAGTGTTTGTCAGGTGATTGCGGCGCTTTATCCCGATATTTATCTGGTCGACAGGTTGCTCCAACCAGACCAGATTAAACGTCTGGCTCAGGCGGCCAGACTGGTGGTGACCGGCCGAATGCATTTATCGATTATGGCTATCAATGCCGGTACCCCGGCCATTGTGTTATCGACGCAGGGGAAAGTGGACGGTCTGATGGCGTTTTTTTCGCTGCCCGAGTTATCACTTGCGCCTGAACCGGGCTTTGGCGGCAAAGTCGTGGCGCTGATAGACCTTATCCACAATAACTATGACAACTACAAAAGCAGCCTGGCGGAGAACATCGAGCAGGTTCGTCTTTTGTCGCAGAAAAACTTTCAGCAACCGTGATCAGCAAAGCAAGCCATATCAGGGCGATACAGCTGTGCGGTCGTGATTATTAATTAAGCAGAGTGAATGGATGAAAATACTTTTTTACCCAGAGCCTGACGGTGCCAACGAATACACGTCAAACATGGTTAATCACATTGAAACCGTGGTTGGCGAACGCTTGTGTTATGCGCCGAATATCAAGGATATCGTGTTACGGCCACACAAGACGTTTTGTTATAAAAAATACGATGTTGCTGTTATCAACTGGTTAGAAAATAACCTGCGCAGTGAGGGCAAAAGGTTATTTTTATTCGGGATATTGAAGTTCTTTTTCTACATTGTGTTTTTTAAGCTGGCTGCCCGTAAGACCGTCTATGTAAGACATAACATTTCGCCGCACGATATGCCTAGGCTGCAGGCCCGGCTAAGCAAAAAAATCGTTGATTTCGGCGAGCGCTTCTTCGATAAAAAAGTTGCCCACTCAGGCCATCTTGAGGCCGAGGACTATTTCTATATTCCCCATCCTTTATACCAAACCGGTGTTGCACAGGCTGAAGCGGCTGAAGACCCTTCGCAAAGCTACTACCTGGTGTTTGGCAGGATCGAGCGATACAAACAGATAGACAGTATCGTCGCGCATTGGCCGCAAAACGAAAAGCTGCTGATTGCCGGGCCAGCCTCGGATCATGAGTACGTCAGTGAGCTGATTGTCATGGCCAAAGGCCTGAATATTGATTTTGATATTCGTTTTGTGCCCGACGAAGAAGTGGCCACCATTATGGCGCAAGCCAAGGCCATTATTCTCTCCCACGATGGTGAAGAGATGATTGTCAGTGGCAGTTTCTTTCATGCCATCAGCTACGGCGTACCGGTCATTGCCTCCAATCAGGCTTTTCTGAATTGGCTGAAGCGCGACAAAGACTTCAGCGGTCTGGCGCTATTCAGCACGGTCGATCAGCTTGATGACGTTATCAGCAAGCCGGAGGTTGCCAATAAAAACAAAATCCTGTCTGAGTCTGCCGCCTTATTCGGCGCCGATGCTGTGCAAAGCAACTTGCGACAGCTCTTCAACGAGCTGAAAACAGACGTAACCTGAGCACGAGGAACTGAGATGAGAAAACTCTGCATTATCGCGGCAGCTTATCCGCCCAATATCAAGGGCGGCGGCGAAAAATCGACGCAGCTGCTGGCAAACGGTCTGGCTGAATTGGGCAATGATGTCACCGTGTTAACGATCGATAAGACCGACAGCCAATTCATGGACGGAGCGGTTACGGTGCAGACTATCCGCTCGCCGAATATTTACTGGAATTTCAAACACCGTCAGCCAGCTGCCAAAAAACTGCTATGGCACGTTAAAGAGAATTTCAATCCGCATGCGGTGCGGACACTGGCCTCAATGCTTGAAGCCATTAATCCGGATGCAGTCATCACCAGCACCATCGAAAATTTTGGTAATGCCGCCTGGGAAGCGTGTCATCAATTAAATATCCCGGTCGCCCATATCCTCAGAAGCTATTACACCCTGTGTTTTAAAGGCACGATGTTTCGTAATGGTGAAAACTGTCAGGGCCGCTGTTTGAGTTGTCTGGCCGGGACTTTCGGCCGTGCCCGCAGTGCCGCCAAAGTCAATGGTCTGATAGGCATTAGCGACTTTATTCTGCAAAAACATATTGCCTATTTCAGCAATGCCAAAACCGCGGTGATTTTTAACCCGGTTGCTGCGACGCCGGTGTTTAATGAAGCGGCTGATAGTTCGGAAAAAATCTTTGCTTATCTCGGCCGTATCGAACCCGAAAAAGGTGTAGAGCTGCTGCTGCAGGCCTTTGAGTCTTTGCCTGATGATTATCAGCTGAAGATCGCCGGTACCGGCAAAGAAGATTATGTTGCCCATCTGCAGCAAAAATACCCATCAAAAAGGATCCGTTTTCTCGGCTGGGTAGCGCCTGACGATGTTTATCGCGCCGTTAATTTTGTGATTGTGCCATCAATGTGGAATGAACCGTTTGGCAGAACCGTGATTGAGGCTTATGCACATGGCGTCGCGGTTATTGCTTCGGCAAGAGGCGGCCTGCAAGAGCTGGTCGTTGAAGGTGAAACGGGTCAGCTGTTTGAGCCTGATAATCCCGATAACGTCAGAGCCGCCTGTCTGGCTGCGGTAGAAAACAAGCTGGCGTCCGCACAAGTGCGCCTCAACCTAAAACAATATGCCGAGCGGTTTTCAGTCAGTCATATCGCGGATCAATACGATGCATTTATCAACCAGATGATTGATGCACATGACCGGGCAAATCAGGCTTTGGCGAGTTAATACAACGCTGATGGCTAATCAACAAACAACCTTCAAAGCAGCGAATCCGGTGCTTTCCAGCCAGACCGAAAGCCTCGGTTTGCCTGGCTGGCTGGTGATTCTGGCGATTGTCTACAATGCTTTTCTGGCCATCATCAATGCGCATGTGATGACACTGGGTTCGGCGCATGTGGCGGCCAGCGAGGCACTGATCCTTGGCATGGTGCTGGCGTTTTTGTTGTTTAATTTAAAAAAGATACCGGACATTTTGCCCCATGTTTTATTTCTATTGGGGATGTGTTCGCTGTCTTTGTGGGTAATGCTGACCAATGATACGACTTACGTAAAAATCCTCAGGGATATTTTCATCATCGTCGCCTTTATGC
>CAMPHB010000136.1 GCA_946885755.1 uncultured Methylophaga sp.
GGTAATAACGCACATCCTGACTGGCCATGGCAAAGCTGGTTTCGTCGAGCAGATCTTTGAGCGCCGATTGCGGCATGCTGATCTGTTCGCTGTAGTTGGCACCTTCGCTGTCCGGAAAATCGCTCGAGGATAAAGTCGCCAGCGAAAAACGGCTTTTGCCGGCTTGCACCAGCGCTTTGTTGTCTTTGGCTTTAAAACTGATGGTGGCATTCGCCGGCAGAGCGCGGACAATATCCAGCAACTTGCGTGCAGATACGGTGGTTTCGCCAGCTTCATCAACAGCAACGGCCAGATTGGCGATCATTTCCAGTTCCATATCAGTACTGGTCATGGTCAGTTTGTCGCCCTGCGCTTTCAGCAGAATATTCGACAAAATCGGTAAAGTAGAGCGACGTTCAACAATGCTGCATACCAGTTGTAGCGGGCGGGCAAGCGTTTCTTGGCTGACAGTAAATTGCATGGGGATCCTCAACTCGACAAGGTTCGGAGCAGGTTACGATAATCTTCGGCGACGCGGCTATCAGTTTCACGCAGTTCAGCGACTTTACGACAGGCATGTAACACCGTGGTGTGATCGCGGCCACCAAAGGCCTCACCGATTTCCGGCAGACTGTGGCTGGTCAGTTCTTTAGCCAAAGCCATGGCAATTTGCCGTGGCCTGGCAATCGAACGGGTGCGTTTTTTAGCCAGCAAATCCGACACCCGGACTTTGAAATATTCGGCGGCCGTTTTCTGGATGCTTTCCAGCGTCACTAGTTTTTGGTGCAAGGCCAGTAAGTCTTTCAGCGCATCCTGCGCCATATCAATAGACAGCGGTTGATTGGTAAACCGCGCAAAAGCCATGACTCGTTGCAGCGCACCTTCCAGATCACGGACATTGGATTTGATGCGTTTGGCGATAAAAAACGCCACATCGTCGGGCAGCGTCACCAGGTTCTGCTGGGCTTTTTTGATCAAAATCGCGACGCGGGATTCCAGTTCTGGCGGCTCGATCGCAAAGGTTAACCCCCAGCCAAGGCGCGATTGCAGCCGTTCGTCGAGATTTTCCACTTCTTTGGGAAAACGATCACAGGTCAGAATGATCTGCCGCTGGCCTTCGAGCAGACTGTTAAAGGTATAAAAGAACTCTTCCTGCGAGCGTTCTTTTTTGGCAAAAAACTGAATATCGTCGATCAGCAGCGCATCAGCACTGCGATAATGGGTTTTGAATTGATCGATGGCGTTATTACGCAATGCGGTGATCATGTCCTGCACAAACCGCTCGGACGATAAATAAATAACCCGCGCTTTGGGATTATTTTGTTTGATTTTATTACCGACAGCCAACATTAAATGGGTTTTACCAAGCCCGGTACCACCGTACAAAAACAGCGGGTTATAGCCGCTGGTTCCGGGCGCCTCCGCCACATGTAGTGATGCGGCGCGGGCGATTTGATTGGATTTACCTTCAACATAACTGTCAAAAGTGAACAGCGGATTCATCGGGCTGCCAATCGCTGGCAGTGGCTCTGCTTCGGAAGGTTTTATCCGCGGGGCTTCGCGGTTTTCGATTTTCGGTTTAGCCGCGGCAATGGTGTCACGGGTGCCGACTTCAATGGCGACTTTCTGGATAATACCTTGCGTCAGACCGTTGAGCAGAACGTTGATTTGTGATTCCAGTTGTTCCTGTACCCATTGCTGCACATAAGGGTTGGGGGCCAACAGGCGCAAGCTGTCATTGGTTTCGATGGCTTGCAGAGGCCGCAGCCAGGTATTCAGCTGTTGTGCCGACAGATCACCTTCAAGATGGGACAGACATTTTTCCCAAAGCGGTGAGGACACAGCAACTCCTTGATTAATAATGATTAGTTGGCTCGCTCGCAGCGTTAACTGGTTTGCTGCGGTCCGTTAGTATAACCTGAGCAGCAACGCTCCAAAAAGTATCTTTTGTCCGCTGCTGTTGCCACGTAAAATAATGTCTTAAAAGCAGCGTAATGCGGTTTGACGGGCAGCACTGCAAACCCTTATAATCCCACGTCTTTTGTCTTGGGCAAGCATGGCGGTCTGGCCGGCTATCCGATACAAAATCATTGGTATATCTGGAGTTGGTGCAATGAAAAGAACATTTCAGCCGAGTAATTTGAAGCGCAAACGTACGCATGGTTTCCGTGCCCGCATGAAAACTGTTGGTGGCCGCCGCGTGATCAGCGCCCGCCGCGCCAAAGGCCGCGCAAGACTGTCTGCTTAATTCTCGCATTTTTGCGGGAGCCATGACTTGGCTAAGTTTCGCCGAGCCATGAGAATGAACCGCCCGGGCGATTTCACCCGGGTATTTCGTCAGGGTAAACGCTGCGGTGGTGGTGGCCTGACGATAATTGCACTGCCCGGCAGTGCCGGCCATCCCCGACTGGGACTGGCAATTGCCAAAAAACATATCAAACTGGCCAGTCAGCGAAACCGGATGAAACGACTTATCCGGGAATCATTCCGCCAGCATCAGGCGGCACTGGACAGTATGGACATCGTGGTATTGTCGCGCCCGGAGCTGGGTCAGCGGGATGCCACACAAATCCGGACAGCATTGGAGCGGCATTGGTTAACCGTGGTAACACAATGGCAAAATTCCTGATCGGGCTCGTCCGGGGCTACCGTTTTCTTTTGAGCCCGTTTCTGGGCATACACTGTCGTTTTCAGCCGACTTGTTCGCAATATATGATTGAAGCAATTGAATTGCATGGATCATTGCGTGGCACCTGGCTGGGTCTGCGGCGGCTTTCACGTTGCCATCCCTGGCATCAGGGTGGCGTGGATCCTGTTCCTGAATTAAAGACGAAATCACACAATGGATAATCTCAGAACGCTGTTTATTTTTGGTCTGCTCATTGTCTCCTTGCTGCTTTGGGAAGCCTGGCAGAATGATTATGTCAGACCACAACAAGCTGCCCAGCAGGCCAGCAACACCGAAACGCAAACAGCGGATCGCAGTGAGCAACAAGCGGATGACCTGCCGGATTTACCGACCGATCAAAATGCTGCCGGCTTACCGGATCTGCCGGATGCTGAGCAAACACCTGATGCGGATAATGTCCGGCAAATCCGGGTTAAGACCGATGTCATTGATGCCTATATCGATCCGCGTGGTGGTGATATTCGCAAGCTGGCGTTGCTGCAATATGCCGTTGATGCTGACCAGCCGGATGTGCCGGTACAGTTTTTAAATGATGGCAGCAATCCGTTTTTTATCACCCAATCCGGTTTGCGCGCCGAAGGCCCGGCGCCCACTCATTACGATATGTATCAGGCTGAAGAGAACAGCTATCAACTGGCCGATGGACAGGACACTCTGAGTGTGCCGCTTCGCTGGCAGTCTGATAATGGCCTGACCGTTATCAAAACTTATACTTTTAAACGTGACAGTTATCTGGTTGATGTCAGCTACCAGATTGAAAATAACAGCGGCGAACGGTTTGCCGCTTATCCCTATGCGCAGTTTAACCGCACCCGGCCGTCTGACAGCTCGATGCTGCTCTATACATACACCGGCGCGGTATTCTCCAGCGATGAAAATCAGTACAAAAAAGTCGATTTTGACGAACTCGATGAGGCTGATTTCCGTCGCGATACCACCGGCGGCTGGGTGGCTATGATCCAGCATTATTTTGTCGCGGCATTGTTGCCGGCGACCGATGCCGGTCAGCTGAGTTTTTATGGCAAATCTATTGATCAGCAAAACTACACCGCAGGTATTCGTCTGCCGGCAGTGGTCGTTGATGCTGGTGAGTCAGCCAGTGCCGGATACCGGATGTATATGGGGCCTAAAGAAACCCACCGGTTAGAAGACGCCGCCGAAAATCTGGATTTAACGGTGGATTACGGCATTTTGACGATTATTTCCAAGCCGCTGTTTATTGTGATGGAGTGGTTTCACAAGCTGACGGGTAACTGGGGTTGGTCGATTGTGCTGCTGACGATTTTAATTAAACTGGTGTTTTTCAAGCTCTCAGCAAAAAGCTATCGCTCGATGGCGGCGATGCGCAAGCTGACCCCTAAACTGGCCAGTCTGAAAGAGCGTTACGGTGACGATAAACAGAAATTCAATCAGGCGATGATGGATTTGTACCGCACCGAAAAAATCAATCCGCTGGGCGGTTGTCTACCGATCTTAGTGCAAATGCCGGTATTTCTGGCCTTTTACTGGGTGCTGGTGGAAAGTGTGGAGTTACGCCAAGCCGACTTTATTTTATGGATCAACGATCTGACGGCGATTGACCCGTATTTTGTACTGCCGGTGCTGTTCGGTTTAACCATGTGGTTCCAGCAAAAACTCAACCCGATGCCGCAAGATCCGGCGCAGGCAATGATGATGAAAGTTTTCCCCATTGTCTTCACGGTATTCTTTGCCTTCTTCCCAGCCGGTCTGGTGCTGTATTGGTTTGTGAACAATATTCTGTCGATTGCCCAACAGTGGTACATCACCCGAAAAATGGGTGCGATGTAATCCGCCATAGTCATGGCTTTAGTTAAAACCGACACCATTGTCGCCATAGCTACCGCACCGGGGCGTGGCGGCGTTGGTGTGGTGCGTTTATCCGGCCCGGCCGCGATAATCATTGCTGAAACAATGACCGGCCCGCTGGCTAAACCCCGCTACGCAAAATTTGCGTCTTTTAAGTCTCCGGATAACGACGTTATCGACAGCGGTGTGGTGATTTATTTCGCCGCGCCCGCATCGTTCACCGGTGAAGACGTGGTCGAATTACAAGGGCACGGCAGCCCATTGGTGCTGGATCGTTTATGTCAGACTGCTGTTCAGTTGGGTGCGCGTATGGCCCGGCCCGGCGAGTTTTCCGAGCGCGCTTTTCTCAACGG
>CAMPHB010000137.1 GCA_946885755.1 uncultured Methylophaga sp.
ATTTATGACACCATGCAATTTATCAAACCGGACGTCAGCACCTTATGTATTGGCCAGGCCGCCAGTATGGGCGCTTTATTGTTGACAGCAGGCGCGGCCGGTAAACGTTTTGCATTACCGAATTCGCGGATGATGGTGCATCAGCCATTGGGTGGTTTCCAGGGGCAGGCGTCAGACATTGATATCCATGCCAAAGAAATTCTCAGCATTCGTGACCGCCTGAACCGAATTATGTCGCATCACACTGGTCAGGATATTAAGAAGATCGAAAAAGACACCGATCGTGATAATTTTATGAATGGTGAACAGGCCGCAAATTATGGTCTAATTGATTCGGTATTGACCAAACGTCCTGACGATAAAGCCTGAAAACCCCAAAAAGTAGGAATGTAGTGCGATGAGTGACGACAAGAAAAACGACGATAAATTACTGTATTGTTCTTTTTGCGGCAAAAGTCAGCATGAAGTCAAAAAACTGATCGCCGGTCCGTCGGTATTTGTCTGTGACGAGTGTGTTGAGCTTTGCAATGACATTATCCGCGAAGAAATGCAGGATCAGAAAGTCGAACCAGCGGAAGCCAAACTGCCTTCGCCTCATGAAATCAATCAGGCGCTGGATAATTACGTTATCGGTCAGGACAGAGCCAAACGGGTGTTGTCGGTTGCTGTTTATAACCACTACAAACGGTTGCGTCACGGCCAGAAAACCGATGATGTTGAATTGTCGAAAAGTAATATTTTGCTGATAGGTCCAACCGGTAGCGGTAAAACTTTGCTGGCCGAAACACTGGCCCGGCAGCTGAATGTGCCGTTTACCATGGCCGATGCGACAACGCTGACTGAAGCAGGTTATGTTGGCGAAGATGTTGAAAACATCATTCAGAAACTGCTGCAAAAATGTGAATACGATGTCGAGAAAGCCGAAACCGGCATTGTTTACATTGACGAAATCGACAAGATCTCGAAAAAGTCTGACAACCCGTCCATCACCCGCGATGTATCAGGTGAAGGTGTTCAGCAGGCTTTGTTAAAACTGATTGAAGGCACGATCGCTTCGGTACCGCCGCAAGGTGGCCGTAAACATCCGCAGCAGGAGTTTTTGCAGGTCGATACCAGCAAAATCCTGTTTATTTGTGGTGGTGCATTTGCTGGCCTGGATAAGGTTATCCGAAACCGTACTCACAAAGGCGGCATCGGTTTTTCCGCAGAAGTTAAAAGCGTTGAAACCCAGAAAAGCTTCAGTGAAGCCTTGCAAGTGGTCGAACCAGAAGATTTGATTCAATACGGTTTAATCCCTGAGTTTGTCGGTCGGTTGCCGGTGGTGGCTACACTTAATGAACTCGATGAAGCCGCATTGGTACAGATACTCACCGAACCGAAAAATGCGCTGACCAAGCAATACCAGAAAATGTTTGAGTTGGAAGATTGTGAGTTGGAATTCCGTGACGATGCTTTACGTGCCATAGCGCTTAAAGCCATGGAGCGTAAAACCGGTGCCCGTGGCCTGCGTTCAATCATCGAAAATGTCTTGCTGGACACCATGTTTGATCTGCCTTCGCTGGAGAATGTCAGCAAAGTCGTTATTGATGAAAGTGTTATTAATGGTGAGAACGCACCTATCCTTATTTATCAGGATCACAGCAAGGATTTAGCTGCAGGGGACAAATAAACCTGCACCTGACAGAAATCGGCAATCATTGAAATTGATTGCTTGATTTCTGTATGGCTGTCCCCATATAACCTGCAACTAAAACCACGCATGCTGATGGGCATGTTAATGAGGTCCGCTTGATGGAAAATGACGTAAAAACCACCACTACTGATGATGCTTTAATTAAATTGCCAGTGTTGCCACTGCGTGATGTGGTGGTTTATCCGCACATGGTCATTCCACTGTTTGTTGGTCGTGAAAAATCAATCAAAGCACTGGAAGCTGCCACTGACGAAAACCAGCAAATTTTGCTGGTTGCTCAGAAAGATTCCGGTGAAGATGCACCGAATACTGACAATCTGTATGAAACCGGTACGCTGGCCAATATTCTGCAACTGCTGAAACTGCCCGATGGCACAGTTAAGGTTCTGGTGGAAGGCACTCAACGCGCCAAAGTAGCTTTGTTTGATACCAGCAATGACTTTTTTGAAGCAGAAGTTGTCGTTTTCCACGATGAACAACCGGAGCAGCGTGAAGCTGATGTGCTGATGCGCACCTTGCTGGGCCAGTTTGAACAGTACGTCAAACTCAATAAAAAAATTCCGCCGGAAGTCATTGCCTCACTGTCGAGTATTGAAGAAGTTGCGCGCATGGCCGATACCGTTGCTGCGCACATGACTTTGAAGCTGGAAGACAAACAGCAGCTGTTGGAAATGGCTGATGTTAAAGCGCGAATTGAAAAGCTGATGGCCTATCTGGAATCGGAAATTGATATTCAGCAAATCGAAAAGCGCATTCGCAGCCGCGTCAAAAAACAAATGGAGAAAAGCCAGCGCGAATACTATCTGAACGAACAGCTTAAAGCCGTTCAGAAAGAGCTGGGTGAACTCGATGAAGCGGGCAATGAAGTCGATGATTTGGCTGAAAAAATTGCTGAAGCGGGCATGCCAAAAGAGGCCAGAGATAAAGCCGAGTCAGAGCTGAAAAAACTGCGCATGATGTCATCGATGTCAGCCGAAGCAACTGTCGTTCGCAATTACATCGAATCGTTGCTGGAAGTGCCGTGGAAAAAACGCTCGCGGGTGATGCTGGATCTGGATCGGGCACAACAGGTCCTGGATGAAGATCACTACGGTCTTGAAAAAGTAAAAGATCGCATTGTGGAATATCTGGCGGTACAAAAGCGTGTTAAAAAACTCAAAGGGCCGATTCTCTGTCTGGTGGGGCCACCGGGTGTAGGCAAAACATCAATTGCCCAGTCCATTGCCCGGGCCACTAATCGTAAGTTTACCCGTATGGCATTGGGTGGCGTTCGAGATGAAGCCGAGATCCGTGGTCACCGGCGTACCTATATTGGTTCAATGCCCGGTAAAGTGATTCAGAATATTTCCAAAACCGAGGTGAAAAATCCGCTATTTTTGCTTGATGAAATCGACAAAATGGCACAGGATTTTCGTGGTGATCCGGCATCTGCTTTGCTGGAAGTACTGGATCCGGAACAAAACTCAACCTTTGCTGATCATTATCTCGAAGTGGAATACGATCTGTCAGATGTGATGTTTGTCTGCACGGCCAATACACTGAATATTCCCGATGCGCTGCGGGATCGGATGGAAATCATTCGTCTGGCAGGTTATACCGAAGATGAAAAACTCAATATTGCCCTGCAATATTTATTACCCAAAGCGATTAAGGACAATGGTCTGAAAGCGAAAGAGGTAGAAATTACCAGCGACGCGATTATGGAGATCATCCGCCGTTATACCCGCGAAGCTGGTGTGCGTAATTTACAACGTGAGATTTCCAAAATCTGCCGAAAGCTAGTTAAGCAAATCCTGCAAAATGCACCTGCAGAAAAAGTTGTTGTCACCAAAGACAATCTCGAAGATTACCTTGGTGTTAACCATTACCAATATGGTATTGCTGATGAAAACGACCGTATTGGTCAGGTTACCGGTCTTGCCTGGACCGAAGTGGGCGGTGAATTGCTGACCATTGAATCGGCAGTTATGCCGGGCAAAGGCAAAGCCAGTTACACCGGTAAACTGGGTGACGTAATGCAGGAATCGATTCAGGCTGCGACCACTGTGGTCCGTTCGCGTGCAGCAGAGTGGGGTATTGCTGATGATTTTATGCAAACCCATGATCTGCATATTCACGTTCCAGAAGGTGCTACACCTAAAGATGGCCCCAGTGCCGGTGTTGGCATGTGCACAGCGTTATTGTCAGCTATCACAGGGATCCCGGTAAAAGCCAATGTGGCCATGACCGGTGAAATCACCCTGCGTGGTGAAGTGCTGGCGATTGGTGGTCTGAAAGAAAAATTGCTGGCCGCACATCGTGGTGGTATTGATACGGTCTTGATTCCTAATGACAATGTTAAGGATCTGCGGGAAATTCCGGAGAACGTTAAAAAAGGCTTGAATATCATTCCGGTACGCTGGATTAATGAGGCGCTGGAAGTGGCATTGCAAAAAATGCCTGAAGCACGTCAGGAACCGGAACCTTCACCGGCGGTCATGAGTAATGAACAACTTGGTTTTCACGAAGTTAATACTCAGAACAGGCATTAATGTCTGACAGAGGGAAATTGATGACCCCGATTCAACAACAACGTTTGATTGGTGCCGGTTTACTGGTATTGCTGGTTGCTGTCCTCGCTTTTGTAGTACTCAGTAAGGTGGGTCAGCATCAGAGTGAAAAAGCGCTGGAGTTGCCGGAGCCCATTGAGTTTTCATCAGTTATCGAGCCTATTGAAGAAGCCGATGATGATAGTGAGGCGATGGTTGATGCCGATTCACAGCAAATCACACCTGCCATGGATACCGAAGTTGTTGCCGGATCTGATGAAACAGCTTCAACAACATCTGCCGAGGCGGCTGCTGAATCAGAAGAAGCAGATAATGGAACGCAAACTGAAGCCTCTGATAACACCGCCGAGGCATCACCAGCGCAACCTGTAGAAAGGCCGACAGCGCAAGCTGATACGCCTGCACCTGCGCCTCAGGCAGGTTCTGATAATACAGATAACCCGACAGTGGTAGCTGAACCCAATGCCGGTAATACGGTTTCAGACGACCGCTGGTTGATTCAGCTTGGCAGCTTTTCGGTGCATGAAAATGCTCAGTCATTAAAAGCAGAATCGGAAAAACTCGGTTACA
>CAMPHB010000138.1 GCA_946885755.1 uncultured Methylophaga sp.
AGCAAGTGAGCTTTACTCCCGATTAATGCCTTTATCCAAAAAATTAAGGGCCCGCAGGCCCTTTTTTTAGTTTTCTCAGTGGTTAGCTTTCGTCTTCGACGCGCGCATCAGGGGCGTTTTTCTTCACCGACTCGATGCCGTTATCACGACCGGAGGCCGTTTTGTAACTCTGGCTGGTGCCGATCACCTGATGGTTGGCGGCTTTTAATGTGAATGAATATTTACCACCGGCTGACTCTTTTTTCTCATAACGACTGTCATCGGTGGCGTTCTTTTTGACGGATTCAACCCCATTTAAGCAGGCTGATTTTGATGAATAACCTTCGCTGGACAGAATGATTTCACCATTGCCGGCTTTTAAACGGAATCGAGATTCGCCGGCTTTGTCTTGATAGACTTCAAACTTTGCTGCCATGCCACTACCCTCCTAGGTTTAATGTCATTTCGCCTGTTGGCAATTCCGAAAATAGGCTTATTTTCATCAACTTGCAAGCTAATATTGCCGGATATCAGCCGATTAACTTAAGCCCATAAAACCACTTTTCTGTAGCAAAAAGTGCTATCACCAAAGAAACATACTTGCTTTTTTGTTGAGGATTTCCAGTTCAAAACTGGCAGTACATGGCGATTGAGCCAGGCCATAACAAACATGCAGCGGCAGCAGATGTTCTTCACGCGGATGACAAAAACGGGCGCCGGGCGCGTCGGGCCAATTTATTAATAATTGCTGTCTTTCCGCTTCAGAATAGTCAGCATTGCCACAAGTTTTCAGCAGCCAGTCTTCAAAGGCGTGATTCAGCCCTTTGCTCTCAGCCGTTTCTGCCGTTTGAAAAAACGCTTTCATATTGTGGAAAGAAAAACCCGAACCAATAACTAATATATTGTCACGGCTCAAAGACTGTAGCGCCCGACCTATCGCAATATGCGCTGCCGGGTTTAGCGATTTAACCAGCGACAGTTGCACACAGGGAATATCGGCGTCGGGGTACATTATTTTTAGCGGTACAAACACCCCATGATCAAAGCCGCGCTGATCATCTAGTTGCGCTTTTATGCCAGCATTATTGAGTAATACCTGAATGTTTTTAGCTAAGTCCGGCGCGCCGGCGCAAGGATATTGAATGGCGTAGGACGCTTCGGGAAACCCGTAATAATCGTAAATCAATGTCGGATTGGCAGCCGCAGTAATCGTCGGCACCGCCGTCTCCCAATGGGCGCTGACCACCACAATTGCTGACGGTTTATTGATAGTCGCGGCGATATTTTGCAAACAGGCGATCATTTGCTGATGACTGGCATCGCCCAGCAATGGCATTGGCCCGCCGCCGTGAGAGAGAAATAGCGCTTTGGCTGAATTTGTCATGACTTCATTCTAATCGTTTATGGCGGTTTGATGCGGCAAAGCTTTCGGTCATTCAAAAGTTGCTTGATTGAAACTTGTGATTCAGTTAACGTTTTCACGGTTTAAATTGAAAGGGATTTTCTATGGAAGCGCGGGCATTATCTGAGTGTGGCACTTTAAGCTCATGGAACCTGTTTGAGGTCATCGAAACCGGTGCCCAACACCTTATCGGCTTCGCACCCAACTACAAATTCGATGTCATCACCGACGAAATCGTACAAATCTCATACGACAAAAAAGCCAAATTCGGCACCGCCGTAACCAAGTCAGGCATCCTCTACGAATTATCAGGAAAACCGGTTCGGGTAAACCTGAAGTGGCATCCGCAGGCAAAAGTGTTTGTGGAAACTTATGAGTGTTCGATTAGATTGGTTAACCTTAAATAGATGATGTCTATTTAAGCCACGAATTATTCTATGCTTTGCGAGGACTCATAAGCCTTGGCTCTATCAATATATTCATTATAAGCTTGCAACGAATAAGCAATTAAACTACTCATAACAATAACAAATATTACTCCTGCAATACTCCAATTGCGCTGAACTCTATTGAAGTGTTCCACACTATCCCACTTTTTGTTTTTCCAAGCCCACTCCCTACCTTTAAAGCCCAAAACAATCGCCATAATAAACCCAAGATAAGGCACTAAGCATAGAAGACCAATCCAAGTTTTATTGCCAATAGCCCATATCCAATTGAGAAATAGAGCACCCCAGCTAAATCCTTTAATACCCTCTGGGACAGGGTCATTACTATCAGTTTCTTGTGCCATATTTTCTCTCCACATTTAAAGCATGAAATCCATAGTTTTGTTACAACTCAGTCGTAGGCGGAATCATCGAACTGCAAAAATTTATTATGTTTTGGCTTGGGTTCTCAAAGGGGTCTGACACGATTGATTTATTTTGCTTAATTAATTCAGGCAATCTAATAGAAGCTGGTTATTGACAAATAAACCATATCTTTATGACTTAACTCAACCCGAACACTAAACAATACAAGGTTTTCTTGGTTGCTCAGATGGATAAGAACTAAAGGTTTGAGTAAGTGATCTTGAGCCGAATTGCTAAATAATGCAGCAAAATATCAGTAGCGAATCGCTACAACAAAATACTGTTTACGGCCATCGGCAACGTGAATCACCACTTCGTCATCAACCATTTTGCCGAGTAAAGCTCTGGCAAGTGGTGAATCAACACTGATATTGCCTTTTTCGTGGTCGATTTCGTCGGGGCCGACGATGCGGTATTCGACTTCTTTGCCGTCATCGGTTTCGAGGGTGACGTAGGCGGCGAAAAAAATCCGCTCGGGATTATCGGGCACGTCATGTACGACTTTCAGATCGGGAATGCGTTTTTGCAGATAACGAATCCGCCGATCGATTTCGCGTAGTTCTTTCTTCCGGTAAATATATTCGGCATTTTCGCTGCGATCGCCTTCCGCCGCTGCCGCTGCCAGCGCCTGCACCACTTCACGGCGACGCTGCCAGCGCTGGCTGAGTTCCTGGTTCATCAGGAACATGCCATTGGGCGTAATATAGGGCGAACTGGCCATCAGGCGTCGCGAAGTGTCACTTGCAGTTTGCTTTCGTCGATATTTGCCTGCAACCGCGCGGCGATTAGACGCATATCGGTTTCGGCATTTTCCAGACAACTGGTGCCGCCCGGTGAGGGCGTCATATTAAAGACGATGCCGGTGCCGGGATTGATTTTGGCTTCGCCGAGCATCAGTTTGGCATTAGCCTTATCAATAAGCTGCGGCCTTACACCGCCAAAGCCTTTGGCAAACTGCACATCTTTAAACTGCAACGACGGTACGATTTTGCGGGCGTCTTTGAGAAACAGCCAACGACGCAAAAGCGGTACTTCAAACAGGAAGTTTTTCAAAATGTAATTACGAATATCTTTGACGCGGAATAAATCCCAGAACACCCGTAACACGCGGCTGTCGAGCTTTAAAACCCGCAAGAATTCAAAGAAAGTGCTGCTGTTATAACGCTCTAGCAGCGGCAGCAATAAGGCGGTCGGTCCGAAGCGGGTTTTGCCTTCGACCAGCACATCCGGATCGCCATGCACGGCGGCAAACGGCAGTTTGTCGTTTTGTACGGTATAGACTTTGCCGTTGAGTTTTTGCGGGGTGAAATAGAAACTACCCGCCACCGGCAAACAAGAAAACTCCAGTCCATAGCCCATTTGCTGGGCCAGTAACAAGCTGTGACCACCAGCCGATACCACCACACTGCGGGCTTTAATCACCTGGTTTTTGCTAATCAGCGAAAACACACCATCCTGCTCGACAATGTCTTCAATATGGCAATTGAGCTCGACACTCAGTTGTTTATCGGTGTGTTTTTTAGCTTCACGGACAAAGGCCTGCGACAGTTGCTGATAATCGACCGCACTGTAATCATCCAATACCGCCAGCGCCACGCAAGGCTCCGGGCGCATGCTGCCGTTAACCATCACGACATTGGGCTCAACGGCACCGATATCGGCTTTTTCCAAAAGTTTCATTTCCGGAAATACTTCGCGGAATGTCTGGTAACGCTGACGCAGCTGGCGGCATTCGGTTTCACCGACACCCAGGACCATTTTCGGGTACTTAAAAATGATCTTGCTGGCATCAGGCAGTCGTTTGGCAAAATTGACCAGCATCTGCGCGGCGGCTTTGACCTTGGTGGCTTTTTCCAATGAGTAATTGGTTTCGATATCGCCGCAGTGAATGGTCTGGCTGTTATTACGGCTGTGCGAATTCACTTTGGCCACGCCGTCGTACTTTTCGATCAGTACAATGTCGTTAATATCAGTGTATTCGGCCAGCATATAAAGCAATGCAGTGCCACAGACGCCGCCGCCAACAATGGCGACTTGATGAATCTTATCGGTCATAGGAGTTCCAGCTGAAATCAGCCGGAAATTTTAGCAAATTGGCGCTGTTTGCGTTGAAAAAATCGACGGGTTAAATCAGCCGTTGCCGCCCTCTCGCTTGCCGCCAAAACGGGGAATATGTGACAGGATCTGCTGTAAATCCTGCTGGCCTTTTTCGGCGACCGGTTTAAATTCAGCCGATTGCTGCAACTGCCGTACTTCCTGCATCAGTTTGTTGAGCGATGCATTATCCGGCAACGGTAAGGCTGCCGCGGCTTCCAGATATGCCGTATTGTCAGTTTTATCAGGGAATTCGCGCTGCAAATCACTGACATCTGACATTAACGCGTCCAGTTCATCCTGCGGTGGCAATGCTGGCTGCGCGCTTTGCTCAAACTGGCTCATTTGTGCTTCGGTTTCTAAGCGTTCTCGCTCAGCTTGCGCTTGCTCGGCGGCCAGCGCGGCGGCAAAATCCGCTGCAGAGGCGGCTTCGTAATCTGTGACGTCATCTTCTACTGCTAACGGAACGGCTTGTTGTTC